>CALCNZ010000316.1 GCA_937897625.1 uncultured Flavobacteriales bacterium | reverse complement strand
CAGACGTGTGCTCTTCCGATCTATGCGAATATTCCTTTTGCCATTGATGTAGCGGATGTATTCGAAAAATAGTTTGTTTTCCTTTGATTGAACGACGTCAATCTTACTGAGGTCTGCATCTGCTGAACAGTTGATAATAATTTGTTCGTCAGAGGCTATAAAGTCGAAGTAGCGCGGACCGGGCATTACCAAAGCATATTTCCCGCATTCGTTGAAGGGTTTTCCGGCAAATTCATAGTTCCCTTTAGCGTCTACATGACAGGTGTCGTTGTAGTACAATTTGTTCCCGTAGTAGTTGGCGAGATAGATATCTACATTTTGTAGTCCTTCGATTTTTCCTTTGATGGAATAAGGCTGTTTGGCTTTTTTGGTTTGAGCGTTTGCAATAAGGCTTAAAGAAATAAGCAAGAAGAATAAGATTTTCGCTTTCATAAATTTCATAACTCTCTAATAGACTTTCAAAGTTAGGTATTCGTTGCTTTCACAATTGAATTCTTTCAGAATCATTCGAATTGTAAATTCTGCTTTTCAACTATTGGTCCAAAAATAAAAAGGAGCCAACGAATCGGCTCCTTTCAATCAGATTTTTTTTTCTTATTTCTTTATCAGGCGATCCGTGAACTGCGTTGCCCCATTGTTCATGCGAATCAAGTAAATTCCGTCGTTTAAATTCGAAACATCAAAACGTCTTACAGAACTCTGAAGAATGCGGTCTTTCATCACCACTTTTCCGGTTAAATCAATGATGCTGATTTCTCCACCCACGAAATTTTCAGGTATTTCAATGTTGAAATTTGAATTTGTTGGATTCGGGTAAATTGAAACCTTAGAAATCTTCTCGGCAATTGGTTTAACACTTACTCCAGTTGATTCGATAACCTGAACATCATCGATGAAATAATTTCCGTCTGTATTTGAAGCATCTGTTCCGTAGAAATCTATTCCAGCAAGAGCGTTGGTTCCGGCGTTTCCATTGGCATTGTTCAAACTCCATTGCCATTCAGTAGCAAGCACCCCGTTGAAGTACAGGCGCCCCATATCATTGTCCATATCTGCCGTAATTTGAACGTCGAACCAAGTGTCTAATCCCATAGGCGCGGCAGCTCCTCCTGAAGCAAAACCGGTGGTCCAAGTTGCTAAACCAGATGCGTCG
>CALCNZ010000315.1 GCA_937897625.1 uncultured Flavobacteriales bacterium | reverse complement strand
TGCGCGGTAAGCCGCGGTAGGCGCGAAGAAGTGCCACTCCGCCTTCTTGTAGTTCTTCCTTGTTAGGCACCCCAGATTCAGGTTGAAGTTTCCTTTTTGCTTCAGTTAAAAAGTCTGTAACAGCAGCTTTCTGAGCATTCATAAGGATTTGAATCTTTGGCTTTAGCGCATCGAATTCTTGTTGATCTCCTTTTGAGGTTGGTCCTGAAATTATCAGAGGTGTTCTTGCTTCGTCAATTAAAACAGAATCGACCTCATCTATAATAGCAAAATGATGTTTACGTTGAACCAAATGCGAAGCTTCAACGGCCATGTTGTCACGCAAGTAGTCGAAACCAAATTCGTTGTTTGTTCCGAAAGTAATGTGCGCTCGATAGGCATTTCGGCGTGCATCTGAATTGGGTTGGTGCTTATCTATACAATCAACACTTAATCCATGAAATTCGTACAACGGTCCCATCCACTCCGAGTCACGTCGAGCCAAATAATCGTTCACGGTTACCACGTGAACACCTCTGTTCGCAAGGGCATTTAAGAAAACGGGAAGAGTTGCCACCAAAGTTTTTCCTTCTCCTGTTGCCATCTCTGCGACCTTACCTTGATGAAGTGCGATACCACCAATCAACTGAACATCGTAGTGCACCATGTCCCAAGTGAATCTATTTCCAGCAGCGGACCAGTTGTTTTTCCAGATGGCTTTGTCGCCTTCAATTCGCACGTAGTCTTTCGAGGTTTGCATTGCAAATTCCTTATCGTTCGCATTCGCTGAAACGATTATTTCTTCATTGTTTTTGAAGATTTCTGCTGTGCGTTTGATAACGGCAAATGCTTCAGGAAGAATTTCTAAAAGAACTTTTTCGATTTCCTCATTGATGCTTTTTTTCACCTTGTCAACTTCGCTATAAATTCTCTCTTTCTCTTCAAGGGCATCAAGCGGAAGGGCATCTGCCTTTGCGTTCAAGGCATCGATTTCGTCGTCTAAGTGTTGAACATGTTGTTGAATGCGCCCTTGCATTTCAAGAGACATGCGACGAACATCATCGGCAGTAGCGTTTGACACAGCATCCCAAGCAGATTGGGTAGCTTTTAGAAGCGGTTGAATAGCTTCAAGATCTTTTTCTTTTTTATCTCCAATTATTTTCTTCAGAATAGAATTCAGCGCTCCTAGCATGGGTTCTTCAATTAATGGTTACAAATGTAACGCCTTCTTGTCTTTTGTCATAGTATAAAAAAGAAGTCGTTCGTTCAATTTTTGTGTTTAAAAGTGATGCCATAAAATATATCGGAAATTCTGTCATTTCCCTAAGAAAAAAAATAAAAATTTGCTCATCCTTACAAGGACGTGGGTTCTAGAGAAATGAGAATTTAATTGTTAAAAACTAGGCTCTCTTGTTAACTGTTTTAAGTTGCAATTTCACAATCAATAACGAATCTTTGAAGTCCTGAATTTCTTCCTTCAATTCTTTGATTGAACGAATAAATTACGGAGAACCGAAACAATTGAAAACAAACAAACTGATGCAGCACGAAGAACCACTTTTGACGGAGAATCCAGATAGATTCGTACTTTTTCCTATTGTTCATCAGGACATTTGGCAGATGTACAAAACCTCTGAGGCGAGTTTTGGACCGCTGAGGAAATTGATTTGAGTGTTGATTTGGTTGATTGGAATACCAAGTTGAACAACGACGAACGTCATTTCATTAAACACGTTTTGGCTTTCTTCGCAGCAAGCGACGGAATTGTTAACGAGAATTTAGCAGAGAACTTTGTTCGTGAAGTTCAATATACCGAAGCAAAGTTTTTCTACGGGTTTCAAATCATGATGGAAAACATTCACAGTGAAACTTATTCATTGTTGATTGATACTTCCATCAAGGATACTGCGGACAAAAATTATTTGTTCAAAGCAATTGACACGTTGGATTGTGTGAAGAAGAAGGCAGAGTGGGCGTTGCGTTGGATTAAAGGTGGAACATTTACTGAGCGTTTGGTTGCCTTTGCGGCTGTTGAAGGGATTTTCTTTTCAGGAAGTTTTTGTAGCATCTTTTGGTTGAAAAAGCGTGGACTTATGCCGGGATTAACATTCAGCAATGAATTGATTAGTCGTGACGAAGGCATGCACTGCGATTTCGCTTGTTTGTTGTACAACCAACACATTCAGAATAAACTTCCGAAAGAGCGTGTTCGTGAAATTATTGAACAAGCTGTTGCTATCGAAAGAGAGTTCATTACAGATGCCCTTCCTGTTCGACTAATTGGAATGAACAGCGATTTAATGAGTCAGTACATCGAATTCGTAGCCGATCGTTTGTTGAACGAATTGGGCAACGAAAAGATTTATAACAGCACGAATCCATTTGATTTTATGGATTTAATTAGTGTGGAAGGGAAAACGAACTTCTTTGAAAAACGCGTGGCTGAATACCAAAAGGCTGGTGTTAAAGACGGACCGTCGGAAGATTCAAGAACAATTTCTTTCTCAGATGATTTTTAAGAAAATTAAGCATTAACGAAATATAGTAAGCACATGTTTGTAGTAAAAAGAGACGGCAGAAAAGAGACGGTTAAATTCGATAAGATTACCGCTCGAATTTCGAAATTATGTTATGGGTTAAACCCAATTGTTGATCCTTTGAAAATTGCCATGAAGGTAATTGAAGGGGTGTTCGATGGAGTAACAACAAGTCAGTTAGATACGCTAGCGGCTGAAATTGCGGCTACGAATACAACGACCCATCCAGATTATGCTCTTCTTGCGTCTCGCATTGCAATTGGAAACTTACACAAGAACACCAAGAAATCTTTTTCCCAGACTATTTCCGATTTGTACAATTATGTTGATCCGAAAACTGGAAAAGGTGCTGGCTTAATTGCTGAAGACGTGCACAACGTAATTATGGAGAACGCGCCTTTGTTGGACAGTACCATAATCTACGATCGTGATTTTCAATTCGATTATTTCGGTTTCAAAACATTAGAAAAGTCGTATTTGTTGAAGATGCACGGAACTGTGGTTGAGCGCCCTCAGCATTTGTTCATGCGTGTTGCTGTTGGAATTCACAAAACAGATATCGATGAAATTGTGAAGACCTACAACATGATTAGCGAAGGTTGGTTTACTCACGCAACACCAACGCTTTTCAACGCAGGGACGCCAAAGCCTCAAATGAGTTCTTGCTTCCTTATTCAAATGAAAGACGACAGTATCCCTGGAATTTATGATACGTTGAAGCAAACAGCTTTAATTTCTCAAAGTGCAGGTGGTATTGGTCTTAGCATTCACAATGTACGCGCAAAAGGTTCGTACATACGTGGTACAAATGGAACGAGCAATGGTATTGTTCCGATGCTACGTGTGTTCAACGATACAGCGAGATATGTGGACCAAGGAGGTGGAAAACGCAAAGGTTCTTTCGCTATTTACCTTGAGCCTTGGCATGCAGATGTATATGACTTCTTGGACTTAAGAAAGAACCACGGTAAAGAAGAAGTTCGCGCACGTGACTTGTTCTATGCTTTGTGGATTCCAGATTTGTTCATGCAACGCGTAAAAGACAATGGCACTTGGACCTTGATGTGTCCGAACGAGTGTCCGGGTCTTTCAGATTGTTGGGGTGAAGAGTTTGAAAAATTGTACACGAAGTACGAGTCAGAAGGAAAGGGAAGAGAGACAATCAAAGCGCAAGACTTGTGGTACAAGATTATCGAATCGCAAATTGAGACAGGTAACCCTTACATGTTGTACAAGGATGCTGCAAATCGTAAGAGCAATCAGCAAAACTTGGGAACCATTAAGAGTTCAAACTTGTGTACCGAGATTATTGAGTACACTGCTCCCGATGAAATTGCGGTTTGTAATTTAGGGTCTATCGCGCTTCCGAAGTTTGTGAAAGATGGTGCTTTTGATCACGATAAATTGTTCGAAGTGACCTATCAATTGACAGTTAACTTGAACAAGATTATTGACGGAAACTATTATCCGGTTCCTGAAACACGCAACTCAAACATGCGTCACCGTCCGATTGGTATTGGTGTTCAAGGATTGGCAGATGCGTTCATCTTGATGCGTTTCCCATTCGATTCTGAAGAAGCGAAGAAATTGAATCGCGAAGTTTTCGAAACCATCTATTACGCATCTTGCACGGCCTCGAAAGATTTAGCTCGTAGAGATGGTGCTTATGAAACCTTCCCTGGTTCTCCAGCTTCGAAAGGAATTCTTCAATTCGATATGTGGAATGTTACGCCAACAGACCGTTGGGAGTGGAGTGTATTGAAAGAGGAAATCTCTAAGTACGGTATGCGCAACAGCTTGTTATTAGCACCAATGCCTACCGCTTCTACCGCACAGATTTTAGGAAATAACGAATGTTTCGAACCTTATACGACAAACATTTATTCGAGAAGAACTTTGGCGGGTGAGTTTATTGTGGTGAACAAGCATCTTCTGAAAGACTTGGTGAATCTTGGTCTTTGGAACGACAACTTGAAAAATAAGTTAATGTCAACAAGTGGCTCTGTTCAGAACATAGACGAGATTCCAGATAACTTGAAGGCATTGTACAAAACCGCTTGGGAGATTTCGCAACGTGTAGTTATTGATATGGCTGCAGATCGCGGAGCTTATATCTGTCAAAGTCAGTCCTTGAACATCTTCATGGAAAATGCGAATTTCGGAAAGTTAACTTCTATGCACTTCTATGCTTGGGAGAAAGGATTAAAGACGGGTATGTACTACCTAAGAACGAAAGCTGCCACAGATGCGATTAAGTTCACAGTGGACAAGTCACAATTGTCTCAGCCTAAAACAGAAGTAGTGATAGAAAGTGCTCCAGTTTCAGTAAATATGAACATTACTCCAGATACGCTTTCACAGAAAAACGTTGACGCAATTGCTTGCTCAATAGACAATCCAGATTCTTGTGAGTCTTGTAGCGGATAATATTCATTCGAGATATTAAATGAAAAAGGGCCTCATGTAGGCCCTTTTTTTTCTTCATTCAATTATTAATAAGTTCTTTTTTGAATTTTGCTTCCTTTTGGAAATGGTTGTAAATTGTATTCGAATGAGAACCTTCCTATTCTTTCTTTTTACAATATTAACCTGCGTTGGAACCTATGCGCAAACCCTACGGGGAAAGGTTATTGAGGAGCAAAATAGAGCCACGCTTACGGGAGCTGTTGTTTTTCAAAAGGGTACAAATAACGGTGCAGCTACCGATTACGATGGTGAATTTTCAATCAATGTATCCGGGCTTCCAGTGACTTTGGTGGTTAAGTATGTGGGATTTAGTGACCAGGAAATTGTGGTAAGTAATGCGGAGTTTCTTTTGGTGGAAATGAGACAAGGCGATTTTGGCCCAACCGTAGTTATTAAAGACACACGCATTACAGAGAAGCAAAAGCAAAATCCACTAACTGTCGAGCGCATGGATTTAACTGCGATAAAAAATTCAGCTTCAGGTAATTTTTATGAAGGATTGGGCGCATTGAAAGGAGTTGATTTGACTACGGCAAGCTTAGGATTTCGAGTAATCAATACACGAGGATTCAATTCTACCTCGCCCGTTCGAAGTTTACAGTTAATTGATGGAGTAGACAATCAATCGCCCGGATTGAATTTTTCTTTGGGTAATTTTTTAGGTGCACCTGATTTGGATGTTTTTGCGGTTGAAATTGTTCAAGGTGCGAGTAGTGCCTTTTATGGACCGGGTGCATTCAATGGTGTTATTAAAATGGAAACAAAGGATCCTTTTTTGTACACGGGATTAACGGCTCAACTTCGAGTAGGTGAGCGAAATTTAGTAGAACCAGCCGTGCGATTTGCCCATGCTTTTGCGAATAAAGAGGGTTACAAGTTCTTGGCGTACAAGTTCAATGTGTTTGCTTTTAAAGCTTTAGATTGGTCCGCAGATAATCAATCGCCCATATACAATGGCGGATATTCAGCTAATAATCCAGGAAGATTTGATGCTGTGAACACCTACGGAGATGAGTATTTCGCAGCGAATAATTATTCTGAAGATCCAAATGGAAAGCCAGGACTAGGTACTTTCTTCAGGACAGGCTATCGGGAATCTGATTTAGTAAACTACAACACAAAAAACTTAAAGGCTAATGCCTCGGTTCATTTACGTTTGAAGCCAGAATTGGAAGAGAATTCTCCCGAATTAATTGTTGCCGGAAACGTGGGACAAGGAACCACAGTTTATCAAGGAGACAATCGATTCAGTCTTCGTGACATTTTGTTTTATCAAGGGAGAGTTGAATTAAAGAAAAAAGATAAGTATTTTATTCGTTTTTATGGAACGGGCGAGAATGCAGGAAAGAGCTTTGATCCTTATTTTACAGCTTTGAAATTGCAAGATGCTGCTCGCTCAGATGAAAATTGGGCGAATGCATATGTAAAATATTGGCAAGATTCGATTCGAAGTAGGGTAATTGATATGGGTTATCCGCAGTACGTTCAAAATCCGAATTGGCCTGCTGAGCCTAATTTTTTTATTGTCCCAACCGATGCGCAATATGCAACGTGGTCGGCGCAGCATGCAGATAGTTTAGCCTACTATCACCAGTTAGTAGAGAATTGGACAAACAACGGAACAGCAGGAATTCCAATGGGCGGACAATACGGCTTTTTCAAGCCAGGATCTGCATTGTTCAATTCGAACTTCAATCGCATTACCACTTCGAACAACAATGATATCGATGGAGGTACTCGTTTTTATGACCGCTCATCGTTGTTTCATACGCAAGGTGAATATCAATGGAGAGGCGCGGGTTACGTAGATTATAGAGTAGGGGGGAATGCACGATTGTATCGTCCGAATTCGGCAGGAACAATCTTCAACGACGATACAAAGAAAATCTATAATTACGAAGGAGGCTTGTATTTCGGTGCGTCAAGAAAATTCATGGAAAATAGATTAATACTAAGCGGAACGGTTCGCTTAGATAAAAATGTAAATTTCGACGCCTTGTTGAGTCCAGCGGCATCAGTGGTTTTTCAACCCAAGAAAAATCACTACCTGAGGGCTTCGTTCTCCTCGGCTTTAAGAAACCCAACCTTAACCGATCAATACTTAAGTTTGAATGTTGGTCCAGCTATTTTAAGTGGAAATTTAAACGGGGTTAATTCTCTTATCACACTGAACAGTTTCAACAATTATCGAAACACGTTGAATACCGATACGCTAGTTTATTTTAACATAGACCCGATTCGCCCTGAGCAAGTGAAAACAATGGAAATGGGTTATAGGGCTTCCTTTTTCGATCAGAAGGTATACATAGATTTGGGTGCCTATTACAGTGCCTATAAGCATTTCATTGGCTATAACATTGGATTAGACGCAACCTTTGATCCAACCACTAATTTACCAGATAAGCTTCAAGTTTATCGTTATTCAGCTAATTCAAAGAACACAGTAATTACGAATGGTTTGAATGTAGGAATGAATTATTACTTCCACGAGAAGCACAGTTTCGGAGCTAATTATTCTTACAATAGCATTGTTAGAAGCGATGCGAATGACCCAATCATTCCAGCGTTCAATACCCCGAAGCACAAGTACAACGTTAGCGTTACAGGCAATAAGTTGTTTGAATCGGGTTCAGGAAACTGTTGGGGATATAGTGTAAATTACAAGTGGATTCAAGGTTATTTGTTTGAAGGCTCACCGCAGTTCACAGGATATATTAATTCCTACGACATGGTAGATGTTCAAGTCAACTATAGCTTAACTTCATCAAATGTGTTTATAAAACTTGGAGCTTCCAACGTGTTAAATAACCGTCAAGTTCAAGTGTACGGCGGGCCCTCAATAGGAAGAATGGCTTATCTTAGCCTACAATATTCGTTTAATCATCAAAAAAAATAAATAAATAAACTATGAAAAAAATCTACTCATTGATTGCGATTGCATTGTTGAGTGTAACTGGGGCTTCTGCTCAGCGTTACATGACAGAGCAGTTCACTTCGGTTAACGTTCAAACAGACGTTACCTATGGCGTTAACGCTACTGTATTGTACTATTCACAATTGGGTGAAGCGGTACCAGAGGGTTTGAAAATGGATGTATATACCCCAGCTGGCGATACAGAAACCAACCGTCCGGTTATTCTTTATTTCCATACTGGAAATTTCCTTCCTTTCCCGCAAAACCAAGGAACTGGCGGAACTCGTACTGATTCAAACGTTGTTGAAATTTGTACTCGTTTAGCGAAGTTGGGTTATGTGGTTGCATCTTGCGATTACCGTTTAGGTTGGAATCCGATTGCTGCTACTCAAGAGGAGCGTGTAAACACATTTATTAACGCGGCTTACCGCGGTGTTCAAGATTGTCGCACTGCTGTTCGTTTTTTCCGCAAGTCTGTTGCTGAAGGTGGTAACCCATTCGGAATTGATCCAACGAGCGTGGCTGTTTGGGGACAAGGAACAGGTGGATACATTACATTCGCTGCTTCAGGAATTGACGCTTATTCAGATTTGTTACTTCCTAAATTCACCACAAGCGCGGGTGTTCCAATGGTTTTAGATTTCGTTAATGGAGACATCTATGGAACTTCTGTG
>CALCNZ010000314.1 GCA_937897625.1 uncultured Flavobacteriales bacterium | reverse complement strand
CCCTTCGGGATAAGTCCGCGAAGCGGATATGTCCCTTCGGGATAAGTCCGCGAAGTGGATATGTCCCTTCGGGATAAGTCCGCGAAGCGGATTAGTCCGCAGAGCGGATATATCCCTTTGGGATTAATCCACAAAGTGGAACTATGGCTTTGCGTTTTGTATATTTGACTTTCAATAATCCGTTATGTCAAATATTCTATTCTACGCGTTGCGTTATTTCCCCGCAGTTATTCTGCTTCAAACGCTATACTTCAAATTTTCAGGAGCGCCAGTTTCGAAATTCATTTTCGGATCTATTGACACCTTTATGCATTGGAACCATGTGATGGAACCATACGGGCGCATCGGCACAGGTATAGGCGAATTAATAGCAGGACTGCTTCTGCTATGGCCGAAGAACAGTCATTATGGAGCCGCACTTTCGCTTGGTTTAATTACCGGGGCGCTAATTACGCACCTGATGATTTTAGGTATTGACGTTAAAGGCGATGGAGGAAAAGTTTTTTACCTCGCTGTTATCACTTTCTTCTGTAACATCATAGTTGTTTTTCAAAACAGAAAGACACTTCCGATTTTAAAGTCTATTTTCAAATAAAAACGTATGCTCGCCACCATCGAACATACGCTGAGCGAATTGTCTCATGTGATTGGACAATTGCGCGATACTGAATTTAGTTCCCCGCTAAACGTGTTGACCAACTCCTCCATTGGTCAGCATACAAGACACAGCATTGAAATGTTTCAATGTTTGTTGAAGGGATATGAAGGTGGCGAATTTTCATACGACCACCGCGAACGAAACTTGCAACTGGAAACCGACATTGCTTTCGCACAACAACAACTGAAATTAATTTGTTCTGAAATAAATCTTCCGAATAAATCATTAATCAGTACCTACAACCTCGGAGATTCAATAGTAAACGTTGAAACAAATTTCTTCCGTGAATTGGTATTCAATTTGGAACATTGTATTCATCACAACGCCCTCATTCGCATTGGTGTGAACGACATTGCCAACATAACCATGTCTGAACATTTCGGAGTGGCACCTTCAACCATGGAATACCGAAAGTCATGTGCATACTCAGTATAGTTCGGTCGGCTGAAACAATCATTATTACTTCGAATCGCGACGAACAGCGCTCACGAAAAAATTCTCAGGCTCCAGAAATCATTGACTTAGGAAAGCGTCAAACAATTTTGGCAAGAGACGCCCAAGCTCACGGAACGTGGCTATTGACAGACAATTCGGGACGAACGGCTATCCTATTAAACGGCGCGTTTGAATCTCATATTCCCTCGCCGCCTTACCGTGAAAGCAGAGGAATCATTTTAATGAATTTATTTCAAGAAGATAATTTCCGATCGGCATTTCTATTTTATAACTTCGAGAACATTGAGCCCTTTCAAATTATTTATATCGAAAAAAACAAGGCCCTTCAGTGCCTATGGGACGGTTCAGAAAAACATCTTTTTGAAATTGATTTAAGCACTCCACAAGTGTTCTTCTCCCCCACCTTATATTCGAAAGAACTTCAATCCGAAAAGAAGAAACACTTTTTCGAAACGTTCGCAGATCACAATTTATTCAGTGCCCCACGCCTGTTCGAATTTCATTCCGAACAAAATGAAAATTCAAATTTGAATTTCTTTATGAATCGCGAACAGCAATCCACGAAAAGCATTAGCCAAATTGAATTGAATAATACATTCAGCAAATATGTTCATTGGCAGGCCTGGGACAATCAAAAACACGAACTCACTCTTGAACATGTCGTTAACGCTTAAACAGCGCTGCATTCGCATATTGAATTGGGAGTACTGGCCCATGTGGACCATTTACGTTCCCATGGCCCCTTATTACATTTACTTGAGTGTTCGTTCTGGCGGACTTGGTTTCTTCACCAGAACGAATCCGAGCATGCCAACTGGAGGAATGGGACTCATGGACAAAGAAGCCATGTACAACATGCTTCCTTCAGGATCATTTCCAACGACAACTTATTTCAATTCAAAAACTGATTTCTCTTCCATTCAAAATTGGATTTCAACCCAA
>CALCNZ010000313.1 GCA_937897625.1 uncultured Flavobacteriales bacterium | reverse complement strand
AATTCTTCTTTCAACGGCTAGTTTTTCTTGGTCAGACATTTTCTCAGCTTCCTGAAGAACCAAGGCGTCTTTCAACCAAGATTGAATAATTTCTTGCGCCAGGGCTGCGGAATCTTCAGCCGAAATATTGTTCGGAATTCGTTCACGCAATTCTTCCATTGAAAGCACTGCATCTCCTAAATGCGCTGCGGCATTCGGTGTAGAATTACCACAACTGCTCGCAAGAACAATACAAAACGCTGCTATTAAAATATGTGCAGCCTTCATGGTTTACTTGGCTATAGAATGAAGAACGTCTGTATTTACCTTGAAGGTATGCGTCTTGCGCAGTTCGTCAACCCATTGTTTATCTAAGAAGTTCTGATATTCCGAAGTAACCAACCCTCTGGCTTCCGAAAGTTTCTTTGGAGATTTGTTCAACAATTCTTGAACGTCTACGACCATAACCTGGCCGTTCATTGGAACATTCACGCTAAGGCCTTCGGTCCATTTAATTTTACCTAGCACCTCACGGTCTTCACGAGCGAACAATCCGCCTTCTGTTTGAAGATTCAATTGAGTTCCCTGATTCAATTCAGCTGCAGCCTCAGAAGGAGATTTTCCGGCTTCTAACATTTTGCGAAGTTTATTTGCAATTTCTTCGGATGCGCAGGTGTAAATAACAACATCAGCGCGATCAGGCCACATGAAGCTAGCCTTGTGTTCCTCAAAAAAATTGTTCAATCCAACGGTGTCCTTTACTGCCTTTGACCAAACCAATTGGTCTGTCAATTCAAACAATAAAATTCCTTCACGGTATTCTTTCATTAATAAACGGAAGGCTGGATATTTCTCTTCTAAGTGCGCATCTTCTTCGCGCATTAATTTGTCTTCCGCAAACATTCTCGCTTCGTGCTTTACGTAATCCACTGGATTCAAATTCGTATTCGCACCCTTACGGGTAATCATAGTTTGATAGAAGTCGTTCACGGTGTATTTCGTTCCAGCCACTTCACAGAAAACCTTTTTCAATAGGCCTTTGCTCGCTTTCAGCTGACCCACGTATGTGCTGCTGTCTGCCTTTGCTGCAAGCTTGTTAATGTATTTCTGGTTATAGACGAAGTGGTATTCCTTTCCAATTTTCGCCAAGAAAGAATTCTTTGTTTTTTCAGCACGCGCGTCTTTCGACACTTTTGCTTTGATGTCTTTCGACATAGATTCGTACGAACCCAGGGGCTTGTATCCTAGTCGCTTCACAATGTGCCATCCGTATGAGGTCTTGAAAGGACGTGAAATATCACCGTCTGCTTTCAATGCATAAGAGGCTTCTTCAAACTCTGAAACCATTTTGTTCGTTCCAAACCAAGGCAGCTCTCCGCCTTTGTTCTTTGTTGTCACATCTTCGCTGTACAACGCACACAACTCTTGGAAGGTTTGTTTTCCTTCTACAGCCTTTTGATAAATCTCGTTAATCTTCGCTTCCGAAGCGTCGTTTGCGTCGTCTTTCTTCGGCTTCACCATGATGTGAGCTACGTGAATTTCTCCGCGTGCAGGGCGGCGACCGGTTACCTTCAACAAGTGATATCCGTATTGCGTGCGAACAGGCATTGTTATCTCGCCAATCTTCGTGTTGTAGGCTGCTGACTCAAACGGATAAACCATTTGGAAGGCCGTGAAATATCCGAGATCACCGTTGTTCTTCTCTACTGATTTGTCGGTACTGTATTTTTTTGCAGCCGATTCGAAAGACTCTCCTGCAAGAATCTTCTTGCGTATTTCCATAATCTTGTTGTAGGCCTTCAACGTATCTTCCGCAAGGGCATTCGGTTTGCACTCGATAAGCAAGTGGCTTGCGCGAACCTCTTCTTGTAGATGTGCGTAGGCCTCTTGCATTAATTCATCTAACTTTTCTTGGTCGGTCAAGTATGGACGCGCCAATTGCGCGCGGTAACCCTGCAATTCATATTTGAATTTGCTAACGGTATCGAGGCCGGCCGCCTTAGCCGCGTGCACCTTCAATTTAAAATTCACAAACAATTCCATGTATTCGTCCAGTGCAGAAGCAGTAACAACCGTGTCTCTGTTGTTTTTTCTAAAGATGTTTTCGAATTCATCCAAAGAAACATCTTCACCGTCTACGCTAAGCACAACGGGAGAAGCAGCAACTGAAGTCTTTTGAATTGGTTGCGCATTAGCGCTGAACCACGCTGTGCAAGAGAGCACAACACTTAAAAGTAGAACTTTTGTAAAACGCATATGAGTTGAATTAAACATGTTTATTTATAACTGTAATTTGGTGCTTCTCTAGTGATAACCACGTCGTGCGGATGACTCTCTTTGATTCCCGCATTTGTGATTCGAATAAATTTCGCTTCTTGAAGTTGAACAATGTTCGATGCTCCGCAATAACCCATACCTGCTCTAAGTCCGCCAATGATTTGGTGCATTACCTCCATAACCGAACCTTTGAAAGGCACACGTCCTGAAATTCCTTCAGGCACTAATTTTTTAATATCGTCTTCCGCATCTTGGAAGTAACGATCTTTCGAGCCGTGTTGCATGGCTTCCAAAGAACCCATTCCGCGGTAAGACTTGAATTTTCTTCCTTCGTAAATAATGGTTT
>CALCNZ010000312.1 GCA_937897625.1 uncultured Flavobacteriales bacterium | reverse complement strand
CGTTATAGCTTCTTTTCTCAACAAAAAGTGCTGATCCGCGATGAAGACAAGTTCGTTGTGCAATTGCCGATCCTTAAAAACAATGCGGTTCCACTCGGAGTAACCGCTACAGAGCAACACTTCAATACTGTAATTGAACGCACAACATACCAGCTTGAACACGAAACCGCAACGGTTGCGTTCACCGAAACAGCCATTGAAAACGATACTGCAAAGTATGCGCTTAAGTTGACAAACTTAGCGGGACACAAGTTCCCAAGCGGATATCCTTCAAGAAGAGCCTACGTTGAAATTATTGCTGTTGACGACGCTGGAAATGAAATTTTCCATTCCGGAAAAATGGATAACCAATACCGCATTGTTGGGGAAGACAATACGTGGGAACCTCACTACGATGTAATTACATCGCAAGATCAGGTACAGATTTATGAAATGGTTATGGGCGATGTAAATGGAAATAGAACACAAGTTCTTGAGCGTGCAGCTTCCATGATTAAAGACAATCGCCTTACCCCGCTTGGATTCTCGCTTACTAACGCGTCTTACGACACAACTAAAATTGTCGGCGAGGCCTTGTACGATCCGAACTTCAATCATTATTCAAATGGAACGGAAGGTAGCGGAACAGATGAAATGCGCGTGCACATTCCGTTGAACGGTTTTTCAGGAAATCTTCACGTGACCGCTCGCCTGATGTATCAAACAGTTCCTCCAAGATATTTAGATGAAATGTTTGCTTTCGACAATCCTGCTATCAATGACTTCCACAGCATGTACGACGCGGAAGGCGCAGATCCTGTGCAAGTGGGTGCGCAAACACTTATGAGTACCATTATTGGCGTTGAAGAAATTCGTATTCCAACATTCTTATTGTTCCCAAATCCTACGGAAGACGGATGGGTGAACCTTACATCGAACGGAGCTGTGGTAAATGAGATTGCTATTTATTCGATCGATGGAAGATTTATTGAACGAAGAAAAATTGGAAGCATCGTTGCACGCATTCAACTCCCAGAAGCGAGAGGAACTTATTTTGTTGAAATAAATTCTGCAAGAGGAAGAACTCTTGAACGTGTGATTCGAAGATGAGTTTAAGCATTCGTCCAGTTACGAAAACAGATGCGATTGCATGCTTGAAATTGTATTCCAAGTATGTTGTTGGCTCGGCGGTTTCCTTTGAACTTGAAGCACCCTCAATAGAGGAATTTTCGAATCGAATTGATTCCATTTCCAAGCGCTTTCCTTATTTAATTGCTGAAGAAGATGGCGTGTTCGTCGGATACGCGTATGCTTCGGCATACCGCGACAGGCTGGCCTATCAATGGAATGTTGAAGTTTCCATTTATGTTGAAGAAGACAAGAAAAAAACCGGAGTCGCAACCAAACTTTATACTGAATTATTTTCAGAACTCAAACGCATTCACATTTGCAAAGCCTACGCCGTAATTGCCATGCCGAACGATGCCAGCATAAACTTCCACACGAAAATGGGATTTGAAAAATTCGCGACATATACAAATGTTGGATTCAAATTGAATCAATGGCACGATGTGTTGTGGATGGAAAAAACAATTCAATTTCCCGAGATTCCCACCACCCCGATGCATTGGAATTACGGCTTGCGCTGAAACAAATAAACGTGTCCGCGTTGCTCTAACAAATTCCAAGTGCTATCTACTTGCAAGGCTTGTATGAATTCATTGGTTTGATCTGTACTTAACGGATATGTAGATTCAGTTGCACTGATCAAAATGAATTCAGAATCTTTCACGAAAGGAAGTGTGTAACATTTATCGCGATACGCCAACTGTCCCACATATGCTGAATTGGCCATTACTGCTGCATCTTCTGGAATTCGATTCATTAAAATCTTCACATCAGTTAAATCGTAATGCGGTTTGAAGTGAGGTTTCTGCCAAAAGATAAAACGTTCCTTTTCCCACGCTTTCGAGCGTTCCACCAACGCGTACATTGAGCTTGAAAGTGTAAAAAATAAAAGTACTCCTCCAACAATTCTTGTATTGAATTTCAATTTAGAAACAACTTCAAACAAAGCAACAACCACAACGGGAGCGAACTCTATGGAGTACTGATAAACGCATCCCCATGTACTCGGTTGGTTCGTCAATTCCTTTTGAATGATAATGGGAAGTATCATCACGAAATACCAAGGTCGAACAAACAACGCCCAACCTCCAGCAACGAACAACACCAAATAGAAGAATACTTTTTCGTTGTTGTAGGTAGGATCTTCAGGCATGTGATTCACGAAGAGCAAACGCATGAATTCAAGCGGATGCATGATCATGAATTTGATGGCTGCCGTCATGTCGCCACCCAATACCGGATACTTTCCGAAGTGAACAAAATCTTTTTCTCCGGCAATGGTAGGCATTACCCACTTCACCATGAACAAAAAATAAACCACGCTAAACGCTGCAAAAAGCAAGAGGTACTTTCTACTTTCCTTCCATTTAAAATATTTCCAAAACAATCCGAGTGAAACGAAGAACAAAAACAGCGAAACATTTTCCTTTCCTAAACACATGAAGACAAGCAAGGCAAATGCTTTTCCCCATGCTTTTCGACTGACCATCAAAAAGAAAAAAGGAAGTGCCATGGCTGAAATAACATTGCTGTGATAGTCGTAAGCCAAGGCGGCAAGTGTTCCGAAGAATAGATAGAAAATTGTCATTCCCCAAATTCGAAACGGACGCGTTTGTTCGTTTTCATTCAACAAAAAATAAATTCCAAATCCTCCTGCTACAACTGCTACACACTGCACCAAAAGGAGCGTGTATGACTTGAATATCCATGAAAGCGGGGAGAACAACATGAGATACAAATCGAAATGATCCGCCAGCAAATTTTTATTTTCTGGAAGGAAAAGCGAAGTGTCGGCAAAACGAAAATGCGCATAATCATACAAGGCATTTGTATACAGCCCAAGGTCTAGGGCATACGTTCGAAACAAAATATGATTGGTGAAGGAGATAATTCCGAATAAAACGAAAGCAAGAATGGCCGTTATCCAAGCAGATGAATGCGTTCGTATCGAGAGAATAATGCCGTTCATGAATGCGAACTTAACACTTTCCACATAAACCTGTGTAGGCCAATGATCGGAATTTCATACTCTTCTTCCAACTCTTCGAATTGAAGTCTTCGATAAAAATTCAACGCTGCAACACGAGCATCACACCAAACCACTTCAACTCCTATTGACGATAAATACTTCAATCCTTCTTCAACTATGGCATCGCCAAAGCCTTGTCCCCTGTATCCTTCACGAACTGCCATTGCGCGAAGTCTGTATTGTTTTTCTTGTGAAAGTTTACTGGAATTTTCTTGCTGAAGGGTTACCGTTGCAACGGTGAGACCGTCTATTTGCACACCAAAATGAAACGTAGTCGAAAGTCGATCGGTTTCCAAAATGCAATTCTCAAAGGTCTTGTGTGGCCACAACACTTCATTGCGCAATTGCTGAATGTCTTCGGGTTGAAGCATTTGAGGACGGCCGTTATTCGTTGACATCTTGATCTAAGTCTTCGTAATACATGAAGTCGTCGAGCTGTCTGCGGTCTTTCTTTGTTGGCCTTCCCACTCCGAAATACGGCGTCGCCTTCATTTGCAACTGAATGCGTTCCAACTTCGCCAGCTCATCGGGTTCGGTAACATCTTTTGTTACGGTTGAAACCAACTTCGCTCCGAGCCTGCTCTTCGGAAAGTCTACAACTTCAAATTGAAAATGAATGGGACCTTTACGCACTCGAACAATATCTTTCAGTTTTAATTCGCGCGAAGCTTTTACAAACTCACCGTTCACCCACACCTTCTCTGCTTTGCATGCGGCTGTAGAGATGGATCGTGTCTTGAAAACACGAATACACCAGAGGTATTTGTCTACACGCATGAATTAATCGATTACCAATTTGAACCGTTCCCAAAGCATTTTCACTGCAGGATTTTTCTCCATCATTTTTTCAAAGCGAGCGCGGTCGGTCACAATTTCTCGGGCAACAGAATTGCTTTGCGCAATTTCCATTTTCAGTTTTAATCCAACAACACCTCGCTTGCGCATGAATCCCATAAGTGGGGCGCGTTCTTCGTTGAAGTATTCCATTTGTGTACTTCCTGGAAAAATTAAATGCAATTCGTTTTCAGGCAAAACCACAAGTTTTGTTACTTTCAACGCCGAGGCCGCCTGAGAATTAAAATCCATAAGCTCTTCGGCATAGCCCATCCAAGCTTCATTTATTTCTTCAGCAGTATAAATTCGATCTGCCTTTTCCTCTGGCTCCGGAACGTCTGCTTCCGTTTCAATTTGAATTTGCGGATTGTACCGAATGGAAATATTATCGGGAGATAAGCCTGCTAGCTTTCTTTTTTCTGGATCTAATACAGTTTTATTGGGAAGTGGCTTTTCGTTGGTGTAGCCAATTGAAGGCGATTCGTTGTTTTCTACAACCAATTCATTGGAAGGCTTGCTTTCATTTGAAGGAACATTTGGAGAAGTAGATCGTGCTTGTGGCGCTCCAATGAACTTTTCAGCTCCGCGAAACGCTAGGATCTTCACTTTTTTTTTTCACCCTCGCGCAAATTTTGCGGAACGCTGCTCAGTTTCATGAGCAAAAGTTCAACCAACAAACGCGGATGACGAGAGGATTTGTAGTGATAGTCTGTGTCGTTCACTAAATCAATTCCCTGAATTAAAAAACGCAAATCGCTTGCTGCTGCTTGGTCCTTGTACTTAGCGGCAACACCCTCCGTTACTTCCATCAATGAAAGCGTTTGAGCGTCGCGACACACCAATAAATTTCTGAAATGCGCTCCCAAACCCGTGACGAAGTGGTGAACATCGAATCCTTTTTCAACCACTTCATTCAACACCAACAAGGCGTTTGGAATATCTTCTTTAAAGAACAAATCAGTTAGCTTGAAGTAGTATTCGTAATCGAGTACGTTCAAGTTCTGAATAACTAAATCGTAAGTCAGTTTCCTTCCGCAAAAAGCAACCACCTGATCGAAGATTGATAAGGCATCGCGCATGGCGCCGTCTGCTTTCGTTGCAATCACGTGTAACGCATCTTCGTCGGCTTCAATGCCTTCTTGCTTACAAATGTGTTGCAAATGCTCGGTCATGTCCTTTACCTTGATTCGGTTGAAATCAAAGATTTGACAACGACTTAAAATGGTAGGGATAATCTTGTGCTTCTCTGTTGTTGCTAAAATGAAAATAGCATGTGCTGGTGGCTCTTCTAACGTTTTCAAAAACGCATTGAATGCCGCAGAAGAAAGCATGTGAACCTCATCTATCACATACACCTTGTACTTTCCCACTTGTGGCGGAATGCGCACGGTGTCTACAATAGCACGTATATCGTCTACCCCGTTGTTCGAGGCAGCATCTAATTCAAAAATGGTGAACGCCAATTCTTCTGGCGTAGCATCAAGCATATTATTAATGGCCTTCGCGAAAATTCGCGCGCATGAAGTCTTTCCTACTCCACGTGAACCTGTGAACAAATAAGCTTGAGCGATCTGATTGGTTTCAATGGCATTGCGCAAAGTGGTGGTAATGGACTTTTGTCCAACCACTGAATCCCAGTTATCCGGGCGGTACTTCCTTGCTGAAACGATGAAATTTTCTGCCATAACGATACAAAGATGATTAAAAATTCGTGGTTCAAGGAATTCAAATATTCACAACCTATTCACATGTTGAACTAACTTACTGAAATAGCCTATTTTTAGCCCATGAGATTGATTCAACCTTTCCTAAAAGCGCTTTATTTTCTAGCTTTCATTTTTTCTGTTGGAAGCACAAGTGCACAAAATTTCCAATTGCAACTGAACGCCAATTCACACAACATTGGAGATGGATCTGCAACTGTAGTCAGTGCCGACAGCGTTGAAACGGCCCATTGGTCGAACCTTCAGAGTGTTGATTCAATTTCTGCCACCGGATTGAAGGAGGGGATTAACTATACCGTTTCCGTGAAATTCAAAAACGGGAATGTGCAAGAACAAACGTTTGTCATTCCCGCCATTTCGAGCGAAGAAAAAATGAATTCGCTCTTCGTCCCTATTGTAGACGCTTTTGGAGTGGTATTATTCTACGATCCGTTTGCAGCGCTTCACCTGTATGACCAAAATTTATACGACAGCAAGGGTAATCAAATCAAACATCCAAATGGAGATCCTGTGAAAACTGAAATCTGGTTGGTGGTGGTTCTCTTGATTGGAAGCGCGATATTCTTCACCTTGTATTTCAGATTCATTAATGTCCGTGCCTTTGGTCATGCATGGAAAATTACCTTTGGACAATTCACCAAGAAAACAGATGAAGGGGAAGTTACTCCCTTCCAAGCCTTGTCTGCTGCGCTAAGCGGAACGTTGGGATTAGGAAACATCTCGCTTGTGGCTGTAGCCATTGCCGTTGGTGGTCCGGGTGCAACGTTTTGGATTATTGTAGCTGGACTGTTCGGCATGACCACCAAATTCGTGGAATGCACCTTGGGTGTGAAGTACCGTAAAATTTCTCCATCGGGTGAAGTGAGCGGAGGACCTATGTACTACCTCAGCGCAGGGCTCGCGAAAAAAGGATGGCAGCGAAGCGGAAAAATATTGGCTGTCATCTTCGCCATCATGTGTGTGGGCGGAACGTTGGGCGGCGGTAATATGGTACAAGCGAATCAGGCATTCGATATGGTGAAGACGACGATTCCAGGATCGGAGCAATATGCTTTGTGGATTGGAATAGCTTTCGCCATTGCCGTAGGATTTGTTATTGTAGGTGGAATTAAAAGCATTGCGCGTGTAACGGACAAAATGATTCCAGCCTTAGTGGTGGTTTATTGCGGATTTGCATTGACGATTATTGGAATGAATATTTCACATATCGGCGAAGCTGCTTCATTAATCTTCAATGGCGCATTTTCTCCCGATGGAATGAAAGGCGGATTCTTGGGAGTAATGATGATGGGCTTCCGCAGAGCGGCATTCAGCAATGAAGCTGGAATTGGTTCTGCAAGTATTGCGCACTCCACTTCGAAAACAAACAGACCTGTTACCGAAGGAATGGTTTCGTTGTTGGAACCCTTCATTGACACTGTTGTCGTCTGCACCATGACAGCCCTAGTCCTTGTATTCACCGGCTTCGCAACAGATGCTCATGGACTAAACGGAAGCGCGTTAACAGCAGCAGCCTTCCGCTCTGTCTTCCCTTGGACCGATTGGATTCTTTTGATTTGCATTGTGCTTTTCGCCTACGCCACCATGATTTCATGGTCGTATTACGGAATGAAAAGTTGGGCCTATTTGTTCGGCGAAAAATGGTGGATTAAGCAATCGTTCAATCTCCTCTTTTTATTCTGCACCGTTCTCGGAACCGTAAGCAGCTTCGGCGCAGTCGTAGATTTTTCCGACATGATGATCTTAGGCATGGCCTTCCCGAACCTCATTGGTTTGTGGGTGTTGAAGGATGAGGTGAAGCGGGAGTTGCAGAAGTATTTTGCGGAGAGAAAGCAAGCTTGAGGGCAACTTCGTTGCGAAGGCAAATGGCTTTGCGAGGGTGATGAATCACGAGGGCAACTTACGTTGCAAGGGTCTTCGACGTTTAACGAGAATAATTACTTCGTTTTTTTTTGCATCT
This sequence comes from uncultured Flavobacteriales bacterium, assembly GCA_937897625.1. Classification (GTDB taxonomy): domain Bacteria; phylum Bacteroidota; class Bacteroidia; order Flavobacteriales_D; family Sanyastnellaceae; genus CAIZGX01. The sequence goes on along the minus strand of CALCNZ010000312.1, from coordinate 697 downwards.
CGAGTTTTTTCCTCATTGCTGTGGTAATAGCATATAGGGCTGAACTAATGCCGTTTATTTCTTTGTGTAATTCTGAATATTCTTCTTCAGAAATGTATTCTGTTTCTTTAAGCAAGGTCAGCCATGAATGAGTTTCACGAGATTCTTTGAAAGCAATGAAAACTTTGTGGGTGTAATCCTTCAAAGATTCTGAACTTCTGGCTTCATGGAGGTTCGCGTTTATTGAAGTTGCGCTTCGAATAAGCTGATTCGAAAGATTAAATTCTCTGTTTGTCTTTTGCAATCTCATTCCCAACTTGACAATTGCGATTGCGAATTCTTTTGATTTTGTGTGTACAGGTAACATCTTCTAAAATTTTCGACAAAGATGTTTTACACATTTGAACTTCTTTACAAATGCCTATTCCCATAACTATTTGACCTAACGTCTACCTCCAAGTAAAACCAATGTATTCGGCCAATTTTTCAAACGAATAACTAAAGTCGCAACGCTAGTTGCCCTCGTCGAAGACCCTCGCAAAGCATTTTGCCCTCGTCGAAGACCCTCGCAACAATAGTTGCCCTCGTCGAAGACCCTCGCAACAATAGTTGCCCTCGCAAAGCCATTTGCCTTCGTCGAAGACCCTCGTGCTTCAGCACATCAATACCCCTCCTCAAAATACCTCCTCACCCCTCTCTTCCCTTCATTCAGAAATAA
>CALCNZ010000311.1 GCA_937897625.1 uncultured Flavobacteriales bacterium | reverse complement strand
TTCGCTATTTTTATTTCGTCCCTGCCGTGGCAGTTTATTATCAGAATTACGGAACGCTTCAAAACTTCATAGGAGAATCTTTCCAAATGAAAGGGGTAACGGTAGTTCCTTCGTTGGGGTTGAGGTTGAGGTTGGGGAAGTCGAAATCGTAGGTAAGAAAGGTTAAGAAAGGGGAATAGAGGGTAAGAAAAAATTCTCATTCTTGACTTAGAAAGCAGTTCGAAGAATTGATCAAAGAGTGATTGCGGTATTTAGCTGATTCTTAGCATAACCTTTTTCAAATTGTATTTCTACTAAGATTATTTTTGTGCATTGTGCAAAAAAGAAACGCCTTCATTGCTGAAGGCGTCGGACATGAGATACTATCTCATGTGTTGTTCTTGGACACAAATATAAAAATAAATTGAAGTGCAATGCAAGAAAAAAATAAAATTAGAGAAAGAGTCATAGTATATATAGACGGATTTAATCTGTACTTCGGAATGATGAATGCTGGTTTTTCTGATTGCCGCTGGTTAAATCTAAATCAGTTAGCTAAAAAATTACTCCGTGAAGATCAAGAATTAGTCAAAGTAAAATATTTTACAAGTCGAATAAACAATAGTCCTGAAAAGCAAAAAAGACAGTCAACATATATTGATGCTCTTGAATCTATTAATGTTCAAATTCGATACGGAAATTATCAAGATAACAAAGAAGAATGTATTCGATGCGGACATTCCTGGAGGAAATCAAAAGAGAAAATGACTGATGTAAATATTGCCACGTCTATTTTAGTTGATGCGTTCAATGATGAATATGATATGGCTATGCTAATATCCGGAGACAGTGATCTTGTTCCACCTATAAAATCGATTCATTCAATGTTTCAAAACAAAAGAGTTTTGGTGGCATTTCCGCCAAGTCGTCAAAACGTGTCAATAAAGAATGTATCTAAAGGATCAATTAATATTGGAAGAAAGACGATGTTAAATTCGCAATTTACTGAGACTGTAATTTCTAAATCGGGATATCCTCTGACAAGGCCGGAATTATGGAAGAATAATCCATAAAAAAAACCTCTCATTTCTGAGAGGCTTTTTCTTTGTTAGCGGTCGGGACGGGACTCGAACCCGCGACCCCGTGCGTGACAGGCACGTATTCTAACCAACTGAACTACCCGACCGTTGCCGTAAAGCGATGCAAAAGTAATCTCATTTTTCAATTACACAAACTTTTTCATGTAATTTTTTTCGCCATTCCTTTTACACCCTATGCTTTACAATGCATTCGTGCTTGCACAATCGGTGCTCGCAACATTCGCCTTTGGCTTTCGTGCTTGCATATTCGTCCTTCGGACATTCGAGGCTCCGCAACATTTTTACCTCAACAAGGTAATGTGTCCTTGAAACAACTCCGCTTCCACAGTATTAAAGTGGGCTTCGATACGATAAGTGTAGACTCCGTCGGGGACGTAATATTCTCCTCCGAGCATGTTGCCTATCCACTTCGGTTCCAAATCCTCTGATTCGAAAACCACTTCTCCCCAGCGATCTACAATTATCGTTCGAACATCCCGCGCATTTGTGAAAACAGGGAACCAAACTTCATTTATACCATCGCCATTCGGTGTGAATGAGTTAGGAATGTACGCTGCACTTTCTAAACACGGCGCTATCTCAACAGTGAAAAAACGCGGGTCAGCTGCACATCCATAACTACTCGTGAACCCTAACTCAATGACATGTCCGCCTGGTGAAAACGCCGCCCAATCAATGTTAATTGCATTGGATCCCGATTCGTACAGCATATTGTCTACAAGCCAGTAGAAGTTCCCTGTCTCTGTGCAGGCCGCAGAATAATCGAAATTAGTCCGAGGCTCTCCACACATGTCAAGGTACTGCTGCCCCCAAGAGGCCACCGGCATGAACATGATGAGTATGAGAATCTTCTTTAACATGACTTTAGTTTTTTAACTGTTCTTTTTATTTTTTTGGTTCTACCAATTTTTGCATTTAATCTCGTGAAGAGTCTTTCGAAGAATCTTGCGTAGCATCTTTCGAAGAATCCTTCACTCCGTGAATCTAGGCTATGCCTTAGTTATGTTGAATTGGTGAAAGAACCGGTGTCGGATTAACAGTTACTGGAGTTGTTGCAGTAAATGTACATCCAGCCTGAGTTACAGTATAAGTCAGTGTGAATGTTCCTGGTCCCGATGTCGTTGCACAGAACGTATTTCCTGTCACCCCTGTTCCTGTCCAAACCCCTCCAAGTGGTGTAGCTGTTAGAGCAACACAAGGCTCGTCGGCACAATATGGACCTATAGCTGTAAGCGTAGGAACAATGTTCAAGATGAATACATCCAACACTACGGGTGCACTGGTACAACCGTCGGCACTCGTAGCAAACACTGTAATAGCATTCGCAATTAACCCTGGGTTGGCCGCAGACCAATCAACGTTAATCGAGTTGGTTCCTTGTCCCGAAGTCAATACCCCTGGAGCAGCAACTGTCCATGTGTAAGTGTATCCAGCCGTGTTCGGCAAGGTGTAAATAGATCCTGTAGTCTGGTAACAAACGGTGTCAGGACTTGTGGTGTTTTGTGCAAATGCCGCGATCGGGGCAATAAGCATGATAAGCATGATGATTTTTTTCATAACTGTGGATTTAATTTATTTTTTGATTTTTAATTATTTGATTGTTTTATTTTTTCCAAAGAACCTAGCAATGCATCTTTCATTTCTTGAATCTTGCGCAGCATCTTTCGAAGAATCTTTCACTCCGTGAATCTTGATTACGCCTTAGTTATGCTGAATTGGAGTCAATACTGGAACCGGATTCACTGTTACAGGAGCAGTAGTCGAAAACGTACATCCACCTTCGGTAACGGTATAAGTAATCGTGAAGGTTCCCGCGCCAGCTGTACCCGGACAGAATGTGTTGCCTACAACGCCCGTTCCAGACCATGTTCCGCCTAAAGGAGTTCCTGCAAGTGGAGCACAAGGTGCGTCAGAACAGAACGGTCCTACTAAGGTTATACTCGGCAATACTTCAAGAATGAATACATCTAATATTACTGGTGTGCTCACACAACCGTCTGCGCTTGTGGCAAAAACACTGATAGCATTTGAAATTAACCCCGGGTTAGCCGCAGACCAGTCAACGTTAATCGAGTTGGTACCTTGTCCAGAAGTAATTACACCTGGGAACTGAACGGTCCAGAGATCGGAAGAGC
>CALCNZ010000310.1 GCA_937897625.1 uncultured Flavobacteriales bacterium | reverse complement strand
TTTCCCTACACGACGCTCTTCCGATCTGTAGTTTACAGCAGCAGGGTCCATGCAACCTCCGTAAAGACATCCGATATTCACGTTTGCTATTTGATTGTAGTTTGAAGCGGCTGGATCCATGCACCCCTCTACTGCAGGATTTCCGCAAGTAGAACCAACGCCAACTCCGAACATGAAAGTCCCCGTGTTTCCAGTCGTGAATGTTCCCGTATAAGAGTTTTCACCCATTACAAAAACGTTCAATGCACCACCATTCCATCCGTCTCCGAATGAATCGAACATATTCACTCCGTAGCATCCTACTGGCAAGCACCATACACCGCTGAGTGTTGAACCTGTTCCCGTTGCTACAACAGAGCCTGTGATAGTATTTACTATCGTGTAGCTCATTTCATTTGGATAAAATCCAGGGGTTACTGTGTACGAAACTTGCGTACAAGTGCTGTCCACTTGAGCCTTTGCAACGAAGCCCGTCGCAAAAAGAAATGCCATTAAAAATAAACGTAAAGTTTGTTTCATAGTTATAGGTTAGTGTTACGAATATATATTGAATCGTTAGAAATCAGACTCCTACACCGAAAAAAAAGTTGCCCAAAGTTGAAATTGTGGAAAACTAGACTATTCGAAAATGGCACCACTGCCTATGAGTTCCACTCCGATATAGAAAGCGGCAAACTGTCCTTTGGCCACTCCATATTGGGTTTCGTGGAAGATTACATATGTAAAGTCACTTCCAACCGAAACACTTGCTTTGAATAAAGGCTGTCGATAACGTATGCGACAGTCGACTTCTAAAACTTGTCCTTCCGTTGGTTTTAAGTTTTCTTGAATCCAATGCGCTTCTTCGTTTCGAATGGCAAGGCCCCTTCGCGCCATGGCCGGATGCGTTTCGCCCTGAGCCGAATAAACAATGTTCTTCTCTACATCTATGGCCACCACAAACAACGGAATGGCTTGTCCGCCTATGCCCAAACCTCTTCGCTGACCAACCGTATAATAATGTGCACCGTTGTGTTCGCCCACATCGTCGCACATTTCAGGGGTGAAAATTTGTGGTCGTGAGAGAATGGCTGGATCTGAAGATGTTTCATTCACCAATTCATTTAATTGGGGAAGGAACTCGTCTTTGATGCGCAGCACTCTTCCTTTTTTTGGAGCCAATTGTTGTTGAAGGAAAACGGGTAATTTCACTTTACCAATAAAACAAAGTCCCTGCGAGTCTTTTTTATCTGCATTCGGAAGCTGAAGCTCCGCGGCTATGACACGCACTTGTGGCTTCGTTAACTCTCCAATAGGGAAAAGTGCTTTGCTCAATTGTGCTTGATTTAACTGACAAAGGAAATAGCTTTGATCCTTGTTGCCGTCAACACCGGAAAGCAAATGATACTGCGTCTGACCATTTTCAACGGTTTCGGATTTCCGAACATAATGTCCGGTTGCCACGAAATCTGCCTTCAGCTGTTCCGCCGCCTTCAAGAAAACATCGAATTTGATCTCCCGGTTGCAGAGAACATCGGGGTTGGGGGTTCTTCCCAGTTCATATTCGCGAAACATGTATTCCACAATGCGTTCGCGATACTCTACGCTTAAGTCTAAAACATGAAAAGGAATTCCGAGATGCTCTGCCACAAGCATGGCATCGTTCGAATCGGTAATCCAAGGGCATTCGTTATTAATCACAACCGATTCGTCGTGCCAGTTGCGCATGAATACGCCAATTACTTCGTACCCTTGCTCAATGAGCAAATGCGCAGTAACCGCAGAATCCACTCCGCCCGACAAGCCAACCACTACCCTTTTCATGTTGCAAAATTAGGCTAGACAATTGGAAATAGCTTCAATAAAGGAAGAAAGAATTACATTTGACAATAGCCTTCGAGGCAACCCCTGAAATTAATTTCGTCTTAACACAAATTATTGGTGTCAACAGAACGCTCCCAACAAGAACTGATTGACGGCTGCCTCAAAGGAGACAGCCGAAGCCAACATGCTTTATATAAGATGTATTTTGGGAAGATGAAAGCGGTCTGCTTGCGATATGCGAGCTCTACCGATGAGGCGAAAGATATGGTGCAGGATGGTTTCATTAAAGTTTTTTCCAGCTTGGAAAAATTTGAAGGAAACGGATCTCTGGAGGGATGGATTCGACGAATTATGGTGAATTTATCCATTGATCAATACCGAAAGAAAAAGTACCATGTAGACCTTGATGTCGAAAATTCGAAACACTTTATTGAAGAAAGTGCGGAAGATGAGGACGAGCAAGAATCGGATATATACGACTTTCAACCCCACCACATCGTTGAAGCCATGCAACAATTGACACCTGTCTATCGTACAGTTTTCAACTTGTATGTCTTCGAAAATTTTTCTCACCAAGAAATAAGTGAGAAACTGGGCATTAGTTTAGGGACTTCAAAAAGTAACTACGCGAAGGCCAAGAAGAACATGAAAAAGATATTATTAAAAAATAAAATGAACGCGGCGAATGAGCAATAACCCGTTAGATAAATTTGAACAAGGAATTCAAGACGCTTATAAAAATTATGAGTTGCCTTACAGTTCGTCTGAGTTCACGCAAGTGAGCCGACGACTTTTTCGTAAGCGTTTACTTAGCAGTCTTACCTTGTGGGGAAGTGTTGCTGTTGTTACAGCAGTTGTTGGTGTTTCCGCATACTTCATCGTTTCCGATGAAAGTCAACCATTGGCTTCAGCCACCCCTAACGCACCCGAAGTTGCCAACAGCGTTTCAAGGCCTGAAGTGACTGAAGAAAACACTACATCTTCGTTTGAAAACAAAAATGGTATTTCGAATATCATTACTGAATTTAACAATGATGTTCTGTCTGGATCATCTGCGAATGTTTCAACTGAAAATGAAACGAATTCTCAAAACGGAGCAGTCAGTCCAGAGCCTTCAAACACAGAATCATCGAATGCCGCGGATGCGAATGTTGCTGCTGAAATCAAAAATAAAAGTTTATATATTGAACCTAGCGTCCGCACCGCTTGTGCTGGCACTGAGGTAAACTTTACAGCGAAGAATAGTTCTAAGAACGGAAGCTATTTATGGAATTTTGGAGATGGAAGTTTCTCGAATCAAGAGAACCCGATTCACATCTATAAAAAGTCTGGAACCTTCGATGTGTCTTTGTCTGTAACCGATCCGAACGACGGACAGATTTCGACCATTGCCATGCGCGATTTAATTACAATTAATCCGAAGCCAGAAGCGGATTTCGAGTGGTCTTACACGAACAGTCCACTGGGAGAACCAACAGCGAAATTTGTAAACACAAGCGTGAACGCGAATAGTTTCGTTTGGAAGTTTTCCGAAAACAAAACTTCTTCTGAAGTTTCTCCAAGTGTTATTTATGATTCGAAAGGAAAGCAACCAGTAATTCTTGAAGTTCACAACTCATTCGGTTGCAAAGACGAGCAAGTGAAAATTGTTCAAGTCAATGCAGACTTCAATTTAGGTGCTGTTTTAAAGATGACTGAAGGCGAAATTTCATTCATGCCCGAAGCATTGAAAAAGGGCGGAAACAAATTCAAACTTTCCATTTACGACGGCGAGAACATTATCTTCGAATCGAATTCCAAAACGAAAGTTTGGAAAGGCGAAATGAAGGGCGGAAAACATGCCATTGCTGGACAACAATTTCCATGGATCGTATTGATCTACGGAGAAGATGGAAACGACGCTCGTTATTACAGCGGAACACTCACAATTGTACCTTAACCAAAACCTCAAATACCTAAACTTAAGGGCCTTTTCGAAGGCCCTTTTGTTTATACTGATTCTTGCTATTTCTGACATAAAAATCATTAAATTCGCAAAGCCTTATTTTGTGACAATAGCGTGCAACTTTTTGTTGAACGAAAGCGTCTAAAACTAAATCAAACTAAAGAATGAATAAATTCTTATCCTTAACGGTCTTTTTTCTTTTTACTCTTGGTGTGTCTGCACAGCAAGACTGCGGCGTTCCCGGAAATTATTGCATGAGTTCAACAACAATTTCTACTTGTTCGGGATCTTTGTTCGATGCGGGAGGTGGAAGCGCTTACCCTGACGCGAACTATACCATGACTCTTTGCCCGGATACTCCAGGTGATGTTATTCAGCTCGACTTTTCTGCATTCGCTTTGCAAACTTCTCCGAATGCAAACAACAGCGATTATTTGACCATTTTCGATGGTCCAAATACCAGTTCTCCGCAATTGGGAAGTTACACCGGAAGCACGCTTCAAGGTCTTCAAGTAACGGGAACCGTTAACAATCCTTCGGGATGTTTAACCGTTGTTTTTTCTGACAATGGAAATGCAAACGTGTCGTCTCCCGGTTTTGAAGCTGCTATTTCATGCACAACTCCTTGTGCTCCGCCAACACAAAATTCAGTTATTGCTAACCCATTGCCTGTTGGCGCAGAGCAATCTGTTTCTGTTTGCATGGGTGCAACCGTTGGTTTTAATGGTATTGGATCTTTTGCTGAACCAGGTTTTACGCTCGCTCAATATTTTTGGAATTTCGATGATGGCTCCATTGACAGTTTATCTGGACAAAGTACATCACACGTTTTCAATGACCCGGGCGAATATGTTGTAACGCTTACTGTTGAAGACAACAACGGTTGTCAAAGTCTGAACACCATTCCCCTTCAAGTTCTTGTTTCCACCATTCCTACTTTTCCTGAACTGAACAACATCACAGAGACTACGTGTTTCGGGGAACAAGTCACATTATCAGGGTCTGCTCAAAGCACTCAATGGACGGCCCTTCCACCGCAAGTGGTATCCGGCGCTACTTATTTGGCCGATGGAGCGGGATTCTCTTATTCGACTTCCTTGAATTTCGACTTCTTTGATCCGGGCGCTACACTTACTACGTGTGCCGACTTGTACAGCGTTTTCGTGAATATGGAACACAGCTACATGGGTGATTTGGGAATTACAATCTCTTGTCCAAACGGCACCACTGTAGATTTAGTTACTTGGGGAACAAACGGCGGTGGTGGAACATTCCTAGGTCAAGCCTTGGATGACGGAACGACCAATCCTGGAATTGGATGGGACTATTTCTGGTCACCGACAGCCACCAATGGCACATGGGGACAATCTTCTACTGCAGGACTTACTACACCCGTTTCAACACCAACAAGCGGAAACGCTTTGACCTCTGGGACATATGCCGCTGCAGGAAACCTTTGTAATCTGGTTGGATGTCCATTGAATGGAGCTTGGACTTTTTCTGTTACGGATAACCTTGCGATTGACAACGGATATATCTTTTCTTGGGGTATTAATTTCAACCCAGCTTTGTTCCCTGGCGTGACTACCTTCACTCCTACCATTGGTGCGAATGCAGACTCTTCGTATTGGACCGGTCCGAATATCGTAATGATAGACACCAATGCCGATATTGCGACCATTGATCCTCCTGGTCCAGGAACCTATGATTATACTTATCACGTAGTTAATGACTTCGGCTGTTCGTTCGATTCGACCATTCAGATTACTTTTACTCAACCACTTACTATTACTGCAGGTCCTGATCAAATTTATTCTTGTGGCGACTTGACGCTTCAAGGCGGATTTCAAGGAATACCTACACCTAGCTGCGCGCAAGACGGAGGTGTCTTCAGCTATTGTTATAACAACAGCGAAAACTTCACTTGGACGTTTTGTCCCGATGTGCAGAACGATGGGGTTTCCTTCATGACCTTTGATTTCATTGCAGGACAAATGGAAGGATTCTTCGAGACATTCAATGTCTACGACGGGCCCGATGCTACGTATCCTCAGATTGGAAACTGGACCACAGGCGATGCAACCGGACAATCTTGGACGGCGACAAATCCAACAGGATGTATTACGGTTACATTCACGTCAGATGGATCTGTTTCTTGCGCGAGTGGTTCTTACCAACCTTGGAGTTATGATGTGAACTGCACCAATGGCGGACCTCAGTACACCTGGGAATGGACACCTTCAGGAAACCTAAACAACCCGAACGTTCCTCAACCAACCATGAGTTCACTGGCTCAACAAACGACATACACTTTGGTGGGCTATCCCGTTGGACATCCCGATTGTGCAAGCACAGACCAATGTGTCGTTAGTATTAATCCCGTTGGAGACCCTGG
>CALCNZ010000309.1 GCA_937897625.1 uncultured Flavobacteriales bacterium | reverse complement strand
GTGCTCTTCCGATCTCACTGGCTGAATATCCTTCCATTGCAGTGGGGCATGGTTTTGTTATTGGCGCCGCGAGCTATCAATTAATTGCCGATCAGCTAATCCCATTCGGATTTGTTGTAGCTCTGGTGAATACAGAAACAGGTTTTTCTCCCAACCACCAAGAGTTTGGCCTTGATTTAGCCTTTGTTACACATGCCCTTCAACAAGAATCACTCAATCCAGCATCTATATTGTATAATATTGTGAGTCAAGAAAAAGAGGCAGTCATTGGTCATAGCATGGGTGGTGGAGCTGCTTGGTTAGCGGCCTCTTCAGACCCTTCAATAGATGCAATCGTGGGGCTGGCTCCTGCGGAAACCACTCCGAGTGCAATTGCAGCAGCTTCTTCGGTAAGTTGTTATTCATTAATATTTTCCGGAAGTGATGATACAGTGACTCCTCCTGCCGATAATCATCAGCCTATTTTTAATGCGACTAATTCGTCATGTAAGACTTTCGTAACATTAACAGGCGGTTCGCATTGCGGATATATAGATGCAGGCACTTTGTGTGATTTTGGGGAGCCACTTGGTGGAAGCTTGGCGCGTGCCGATCAACAAGATGGCTATCTTACTTTAATGACGAATTGGCTAAGATTCTTTTTAAATGGAGAATGTGTTGTTTCGGAATACACGAACTACGTGAGCTCTCATGCCTTTGTAGTTGCCGATGCAATTGCGCAATGTATGTTTTGCGAAAATGTTAATGAGATGGAAGCGGAGCGATTTCAAATTATGCCTAATCCGACAACAGTAGCGTTTAATATTCAATGGAAGAGCGAAGAGTTTAACCAAGTAGAAATTTGTGAGGCAACGGGCAAACTAATTTTAACAGAAAAAGTTTTTCAGCAGAATAAAAAGAATATTGAAAGAAGCTTAGCCCCTGGAGTTTATTTGGTAAAACTTTCAAATGAAAGAAAATCTCGAACAGAAAAATTAATTGTCAACTAGAAAAAGAATAACCCCGCAGTTGCGGGGTTATCTTTGTGCGCCCACCTGGGCTCGAACCAGGGACCCACAGATTATGAGTCTGTTGCTCTAACCGACTGAGCTATAGGCGCGGGACGGCAAATTTAGGAATAATGCATCTTTGTACAACATGAAAATATTCATAAAAAACATAAAAACACTCTACGGCACTCATTCTCAGGATGTCAATTTGGTTAAAGGGGCAGATATGAATAGTCTTCCATGTATTGAAAATGCTTGGCTCGCTATTGAAAACGGAACCATAGCTGCGTTCGGTTCTATGAATGATTTTGATGGGATAGAAGATTGGAGGGACTTAACTGTTGTTGATGCAGCGGGAAAATTTGTTCTTCCAGGATGGTCCGACAGTCATACACATACGGTGTTCGCGGCTTCCCGTGCAGATGAATTCGAAGATCGATTGAATGGATTGTCTTACGAAGAAATAGCGAATCGAGGAGGTGGAATTCTGAATAGTGCCAAGAAGCTCGCCTCAATGAGCGAAGAGGAATTGTTCAATGCCGCCTTTGAAAGATTGAATGTGATGATGAACGCAGGAACCGTTGCGGTGGAAATTAAAAGCGGTTACGGTCTCGATGAAGAAAATGAATTGAAAATGCTTCGCGTTATTCGACGCTTGAAGGATGAGCATCCTATTGAGATTAAATCGACTTTCCTTGCTTTACATGCTATTCCCATTGAATATAAGAATCGAGTAGATGAGTTTGTTGATCTTATGGTGAGGGAAGTTCTGCCAAAAGTGGCTGCCGAGGGACTTGCTGATTTCGTAGATGCATTTTGTGAGGAGGGATATTTCTCTGTTGCACAAATGAATCAACTCATAGAGGCGGCTCAGGTTTTAGGCATACCTGCGAAGGTTCATGTGAATCAATTCAATATTATCGGTGGCGTTGAAGCCGCAGTTGCTCGAAAGGCTAGAAGCGTGGATCATTTGGAAGAATTGAATGAGAAAGATGTTGAAGTATTGACAGGCGGAAATACCATGCCCGTAGCGTTGCCAGCTTGCTCATTCTTTCTAAGAATTCCTTATACCCCGGCAAGAAAAATAATTGATGCCGGTTTACCATTGGCTTTAGCCACGGACTTCAACCCTGGGTCTTCTCCTTCCGGAAATATGAATTTTGTAAACAGTCTTGCCTGCATTCAGCAGCGGATGCTGCCAAACGAAGTAATAAACGCTTCCACCATTAACGGCGCATACGCCATGGATGTTCAAGATGTGTTAGGGAGCATTGTGGTTGGAAAAAAAGCTTCAGTGATTGTTACCAAAGCGCTCAATTCAATTACGGAGTTGTTCTATTTTTTCGGTGAGAATAGCATAGATCAAGTAATTGTTGAAGGAAAAATTGTAGAAGGAAAAGGGCATTAACTTCGTACCATGGCTGGAAACACATTTGGAACTTTATTTCGTCTTACCACATTTGGTGAATCGCATGGTCCCGCTATTGGCGGGGCTGTAGATGGTTGTCCTGCGGGAGTTATCATAGATGAAGTTTTTATTCAAATGGAATTGGACCGTCGCAAGCCAGGGCAGAGTGACCTTACAACATCTCGAAAAGAATCGGATCGGGTTCAAATTTTGTCGGGTGTATTAAATGGAATTTCAACAGGAGCTCCAATTGGATTTGTTATTCAAAATGAAGATCAGAAATCTGCGGATTATAATAATTTGAAAGACGTGTTTCGTCCCGGACATGCTGACTACACTTGGCAAGAAAAATTTGGAATTCGAGATCATAGAGGTGGTGGAAGGAGTTCAGCAAGAGAGACGGCATGCCGCGTAGTTGCTGGTGCAATAGCAAAATCGGTTTTAAACCGAATGAACATTCGGGTGTGTGCTTATGTAAGTAGTGTGCACAAGATTATGGTTCCAGTTTCTTACGAGAAACTTAACCTAGATAATGTTTATGCATCCTTAATTCGTTGTCCGCATGAAGAAACTGCGCAACGCATGGAAGCTGCCATTCGTCAAGCGAAGGAAGAAAAAGATAGCTTAGGCGGAATTATTACCTGTGTTGTAACTGGTGTTCCCGCCGGATGGGGCGAGCCGGTGTTCGATAAGTTGCATGCTCAATTGGGACATGCCATGCTTTCCGTAAACGCGGTGAAAGCCTTTGAAATTGGCGATGGTTTTTCTTCCACATTAAGAAAGGGAAGTGAGAACAATGATTCTGTTCAGACCAATCATGACGGAGGTATTCAAGGTGGTATTTCCAACGGAAAGGATATTGTTTGTAAGGTAGCTTTTAAGCCAACAAGCACAATAGGCAAAAAACAAACCGCATTAAATGCGAATAAGGAAGAAGTAGAATTAGAAGCAGCCGGAAGGCACGATCCATGCGTTCTTCCGAGAGCGGTTGCAGTTGTTGAAGCTATGGCCGCAATCACTTTATTAGACGCGTCCTTGCTTTCAAGAGCAAATAAAATTTAGTTTATTCAACAATCAATTTTACTGTTGAGCTGTTGTTGTAATCCTGAACTTTAACGAAGTATATCCCAGAGCTTATTCCATACAAATCAATGTCAATTGAGCTCGTTTTATCAGAGCGATTGATTCGTTCCTGCTTGCATATTTGTCCTTGAATGTCATACAAGGTGTAAGTCAAACGCTCATCAAACCCATTAGCAATGAGTTTCACTTTTTGTTTGGCAGGATTTGGCATTAAAAGAATTTGTGTTGCATTGGCTTGCTCTTCTTCAACGCCAACAAGGTTGGTATTCCAATAAAAGTACTGTTCTATTTCTGCGCCGAAATCGTTTTCAAATTGTTTGAAATAGGCACCGGCAACACGATCTAAATTGCAATAGCCATTTCCATCATTATTCGCGAAGAAAGAAAGTCCATCGCCTCCTGTATCGGTAATTTTAAATCGGTAGCAACCAGCATTCAACTCTACGGTGTCTCTAAATGTTGTGTTTGCTTGATTGAATGTTCGAGTGAAAATTACGTTGTCGTTTATGTCGTAAAGTGTATAAGCGTTTTGATTAAAAGAGAGGTTTGTACGGAAAATAATAATAAGCTTATTGTTGTCTGTATTTGGTAGATAAGAGTACACAGGTGGACGCGTAAATGCTGACTCCGCATGATTGTTAGAAGGGTTGTCGTCTGCACCGTTTGCGCTTTCACCAAGGTCAATAAAAAATCTTCCAGTCGTAGAAGTGGAATTCCAAAGAATTGGATCGGAGTAGGTCAGTTCAACTACTTCACTTTCCATAAATCCTAAATTACCGGTCCAAGAATAAATTTCCGTTGCGCCACCCACGACACCGTAGGATATTTTTACTTCAGTCAGTGGTTGTGATCCTTTGTTACGCAAAACGAATTTGGGATTGTCGCAGATAGGGTTCCAACGCGAATGATTTTCCCAATTGCTCGGTGCAAGCACTTGTTCAATCTCGGGGTCGTGCGCGTGATTTTTTGCGCTATAGTAAATGATTTGACTTTCTGTAACGTAGTTTCCGTAAGGGTCTGTTGTAATGTTGTATTCAGCGCTAACCTGATTGTTTTGAATGAATGGTGTTAATTCAAATTCTTCTGTTTTCCCTTCCATTCCTGGGCACCATCCTGCACGCGAGTAAACCCATGTTCCTCCTTGTGGGAATAAGGGATTTTTGTCGCAATCGTGCACAATTTCCCAATTGAAAGTTGGGTTTCCATTGACATTAACTGAATGTGTGTTGTAACAAAACTCGCCGCAGTTGTTGGCGTCGTTTCCGAAACCGTGTCCAGTAACTGTGGTTCTTAATTTCACTTCACTTTCGTTGGGTTGTAGGTTGAAAGTCTTTTCATTCACCACATTGTTAAATCCTCCTAATCCATAGTTTCCTTGCCAAACGTTGGCGATGCGCTTCACATCACGCGCTGGGGTTCCTTCGATGAAAACAAATTTTAGATCGAGTAATTCTTGCCAGTTTCCTGCTTCCAACTCAACGCTGTCGCGAAGTAAGTTTGCGAAATCTGTGACATCATAAATCCATGTCCATCCATCACCCAAATCCAATTGAATTCCATACGGAGTTATGAATCTACCGAGCTCATAGCGATTTATAACGTCGAATGGAGCGCTGAAATAGAAGAGCGTGTCGTTTGTTAAAATCTCGTCTTCAGCTGCAAACGTGCTGTCAATTTTTTCCCCAAGAGCATTGTAAGTGAATTGCCAACGTGATAAGTATGTTGTTCCAATTGTTAGAATCTCCGGGTTATGATTGGCAATTTGGTATTCAATTTTTGAAACGGGCGCATCATAAACTTCAACATTTATGGTTTGAGTCGTTTGCGAAGTTGTTAACGTATTTCCTTGTGTGAAATACGTTTTTGGTCTGAATTCGAAGGCATGTGCGCCTTGTGTTAATTCGTAACCAGCGTATGAAATGAAATTCGGATTGCCCAAGGTATATCCATTGAAGTTGTTTCCAGAACCATCGCTCACACTTCCGTTGCTGTCGTTGTTGAAATTGTAATGAACAAGAAGTGACGATCCGCTTGGTCCGTTTGAGTAAACATTTTGAATTTCAGCTGCGTTTAATTCACTTGAAAAAACACTGAATTCATCGATGTCGCCACGATAGAAATTGCTCCATGTGGAAGCCGCTCCAATGCTGAATTGTGAAATATTATTCATTGGGAAAACTTTGCCCGTTCCACTGTGCCATAGCACTCCGTTGAGGTACGCTTTCATTTCACCGGTTACGCTGTTTTTTGTGAAAGCCCAGTGATTCCAGACGCCTTCGAAATCTGCCGGATTGGCTGCCTTGTCTATACGGTCATAACTTCCAGCTGAATTACCGGCATCCCAATACACACGGCTGTTGCTCCATGGAATGTGTGCATTCAGCACGCGATTGTTGCTGCTGTTTTTCGCTTCGAAGCAAGTTCCGTCAGTGGGTTGAATATTCGCATCTCCGCGCAGCCAGAATGCAATGGTGACTTCTGTCGATAATGAAGCAAATGCTGTTGCGGGAATTCGAATTTCATCATTGCCATCGAATCGAACGAATTTATTATTTCCCGAAGATGCCATCGCGTTAAGGTTTGAGGATTCTCCCAATGCCAATACGCCAAGTTCAGAAGGATTTCCATCGTAAGAAACTTCAACAAGAATATTGCTCGCGCCGTCCCAAGCAAAAGGTGAATTCAACGTTAAATAAAACGTTCCGTTTTGGTTGACCGCCGTGTTGCTGAGGTAGAAAGTGCTCATAGATCCGTTGTCAAAGGCCGTTAGCGTGCTGCTTGCAGTTTGTTTTAATCGGATGCGAAGGTTTTGGTAATTGCCTCCATTTCCGTTTAAGTCAAATCCAATCTGCCAAATATTTCCTACTTGAACGCCAGCGTTCGCCAGTTCAGTGGCAGAATAAAGCCATTGGAATCTGGCACTGCCGTTTGCACCGAAAGGACTTCCGGAAGCCAAGTTGTTGTTTCCAATGGAAAGAGATAAAGCATCGGCGGGGTTGACAAGGGTGGATGATATCTGTTCCGTTTGAAAAATATCGAATGGTGCTGAATTTCGAATATTGGCAGTACTGAAGTTTTGATTGTTCAACAAGTAATGCGGATGTTGCTGCAAAGTTGAATCAAGCATTCCTGTATGTTCGAACAAATTGGTGTAGGTCAAGTAATCCCACTCCCCGCATGGATAAGCCAATCCGCCTGCAGTTCCATCGCTGAAGCATTTCAAGGTGTGGTACATTAAAACCTTTTGATAGTTAATACCATTATTTGAAGCAGGGAATTGAAACCAGTGTCTTCCAGGCGAATCATATGCGGTTGACGGATTGTTTTGCGCGGCAAACGAAAACGTTTGTACAATGGTTGTGTCACCGGGTTGAGCAAACACAGAGATTGAAAACGCGATAAATAAGAGAAGATAAAAATGTTTCATTTGGAAATTTTATGCGTTATAAAGATAAGTAAAATCAAGGGAAACAGCGATTTTATGGCATAAGCATTTCTTGACATTTCAAAATTGTCATTCGAATTTCGGTTCATGAAAGAAGAATTTTTACACTTTGTTTGGCGGACCCAGTCGTTTGCTCAACTGCCTTTAACAACAACAGATGGCAATGTTGTACATGTCGAATACCCTGGTTTTTTAAACCGACATGCAGGCCCTGACTTCATGGATGCTCGGGTTCAAATAGGAGATGTTCTCTGGTGTGGGCCAGTTGAACTTCATTTGAAGTCCTCAGATTGGCTACTTCACGGGCATACTGGAGACCCGCGTTATGACAACGTTATTCTGCATGTTGTCTATGAAAAGGATCACCATGTTCCATCGAATGTTCCAATTCTTGAATTGAAAAATTACATTATTCAGGGGCAGTGGGAAACCGTTCAGCAATGGAAGAATATTCAAGACCACATTCCATGTGGAGGTAATTTCGGAAACTTGCGAAGTGTGGTTCGAACCAACTGGATTAATCGCATGGCGGTTGAACGTTTGGAAAAGAGAGTCTCGGAATGGCGCGCCCGATCTACAGAATTAAATGGAGACCTTCTGCAATTGTTCTATGAAAAGTTTTTTCGGGCTTTTGGCTTCGGCCTGAACGGAGAACTGTTTGAGCAAGTGGCAACTCGTTTTTCATTCCGAAATGCATTACGCCTCATGGATGAGCCTGAATTATTAAAGGCTGTTCTTGTTCAAATGTTTGGTTTTGAAAAGACCAAAGGAAAGGCTGTTGTTTGGAAACAGGCGGCCGCGCTCATTGAAGCCAATCAATGGTTTCTGTTAACGCCACAATCGTTGAACACCGGAAAGATTCGTCCGCGAAGGAGCAACAAAGTGCGGGTTGAACAGTTGGCAGAAGAACTTCCTCACATATCACGCTGGTGGAACATGATTTTCAACAAGGCTGAAATGCAAGAATGGAAGATGGAATTCTACAAAAAGGGAAGAATGAATCCGTTGTTTGCGCACCTCGCCGTGAACGTGTTTGCACCCCTTCTTTTTTTTCTTCATGAAAGAAAAATGGATGAGTCGTATGCTGAGCGTGCCTTAGAATTGTTGGAATTAATTCCATTGGAAGACAATCGAATTGTTCGTTTGTGGAAAATACATGACGTTGTCGGAACAAACGCATTGGAATCGCAAGGACTTATTCATTTGTACGGAATGTATTGCGAGCCGAGAAAATGCTTAAATTGCGCTTTGGGAGCGGAAAAACTGAAACGAAATGAATTTGATGAAGTCCTTATTTGATTTTTGTGAACTGCGATTCTTCGGGGTTTGCGATGCCTTAGGGAAAAAACTCGATATGAATTCAAATCGAATTCGTCTTTCCTTCGTCTATCTGTCTTTCTTAACCTTTGGATCTCCCATTGTCATTTATTTGGTTCTTCATTTCTGGCAAAAGCACGCTTGGTCTGGTTTTCGACTTAGAAAAAAGAATCGGATTTGGGAGTTGGACTAACTTTTTTTACAAGCTATTCCCTTGAAAGCTTGGAACTTTGAAAGTTTTTCGTACTTTTGCCGTCCATTTTAAAATAATTATATCATGAATCGTTACGAAACTGTTTTCATTTTGACTCCCGTGCTGTCTGATGATCAGGCGGCGGAAAC
>CALCNZ010000308.1 GCA_937897625.1 uncultured Flavobacteriales bacterium | reverse complement strand
ACGACAACCACAACGCCGACCAAAAGCCGTCGATCTTAAAACCTTCAACAATTTCACCCGCCATTAAAAGCATAGATGCGTTAATCACCAACAAGAACAATCCCATCGTGAACAACGTCGCCGGTATGGTGAATAGGATAAGTATCGGCTTCACGAATTTGTTCAACAACGTAATCACAATCGCGCTTACGATTACGGTTATTGAAGAGTCTATCGAAAATCCATCGAGTAAGTAATCGCCAATGAAAAGTGCTAAACAGGTTAGCATCAATTGAAAAGTTGTTTTAAAAAACTTTTCTGAAAAAGAAGAATTCATGCAGGAAAAGAATTGAAAATTTTGCTGAACGAAAGTAAATAAAAAAAGGGATTGGTTTCCCAATCCCTTAGCACGATTCAAAAATAAATTATTGAATGGTTACAGTAAGTGTAACCTGATTCGTTAATCCGTCGCGGTTTGTTACAGTAAACGTATACTTGTTCGTGTCTCCAGAGTTGCCAGATGCAGTTCCGTTGTATACATAGCTATAATTGTCTTGCTCGCTGCCAGAAAGGTCTTTCGTGAACAAGGAAACGGCAGTAGCGCCATTCACTGAGTTAGATAAATCGAACTTTTTTAACACGTCTTTTTCTTCCGCTTTTGATGCGTCAATTCCAACAGTGAATGCCGTTCCCGCTGCTAAGGTTGCGCTTGCAGAAGTGTAAGTAGAACCAGTTTTGAAGGCAATAACTGGGATTTTTCCTGCGTCTTTTTCGCAGCTTGAAAATACAGAGAATACAGCCAATAAAATGGCTATCGAAAATACGTTTTTCATTTTTTTGAGATTAATTGATTGAAATAAATTGTCTAAACGAGGTTAGGACAACTCTTCCGGGGGCAGAAAAAAATGAAAACAAGGCGACCCGTATTTCTTCGAAACGAGCCTGGGGTATGAGTTTTCGATGCTGGGTTTGAAATTAGCTAAAAGCAGATTTTCCGAGATGGGGAATGCTTTGAAAACTTTGGCAATGCTCCATTCAATGTTTACATCGTCTTTTGTTTTTTGTGAAGCAGCCAGTTCCTTCACCAATTCTTCTTCTTCAATATCTTCATGTGCTTTAACCACATACGAATCTCCCGACCAAACAGCAGATTCGATATCGTAAAGCTTTCCATTCATGGTGAATTGAAAATCTTCAGAAGTCAGGTTAAGGAGTTTTGCTTGAAATGAACTAAACACGAAGACTTCAGCGTTGGATTGGTGCTCTTGTGCATGCGTCTGCACTTCGCTAATCTGAAGCGCAGTCCAGGTGTCCATGCAAATGAATTGCATAAGCCAAAGGGCGGTCAACAATATGGCTGCAAGACTTCTGATCATTGTTTTTCACCAAACATTATTCGGAGCGTGAAAGTAATGTTTCTACCCATATTTAACAAACCATAATTTTTGAATCGCGAAAGATTGTCGTAGTACGCCACGTTTGCAAGGTTGTTCACTGCCAACGATAGATTCCAATTGTTCTTCTGTGATTTTTTATAGGTCAATCCTGTGTTGATTAAGTTGTAACGCAGTGAACCGCGCTC
>CALCNZ010000307.1 GCA_937897625.1 uncultured Flavobacteriales bacterium | reverse complement strand
AATTCTTAGAATAGATGTTTCCAATATCCAGAACGAAAATAATTACAGTGTAATAGAACATGCGGAAATTGGCATAGAGGTGAAAGATGAAAGAAGCGATGCCAATGTTACAGGCTTAGATGTTTTGCAAGGTGGTCGAATATTCTGCGGGCGAACACGCTTTGTGAATTGCAGGCAAGCTTTCAATGCAAAAAACGCCTCTTATAAAAGTAGTTATTTTAAACTTTGTCAATTCAGTGTAAACGACGATATAATACAGCATTTTCCGGATGTTAATCAGTTGCCAGGCTACAATCAGATGGTCTCACAATGCAATCATAATAGAAGTAGTGGCTACAATTACTATGGATGTTCTTGGACAAATTTTATGTCCGAAGGAATTGAGAATTGGACAAATCGCGGCACTGCCCTTTATTCATCAAATTCAACTTTTACAGTTACACATTTCGTTTCAAATGCCAATCAGAATCCCATACAAGGTACTACCCAAGGATTCAATGTTGGTTTAATGCAATTATCTAAAGTAGGAAGAGTAACACTATCTTATCACAACTTTGCGCAAAACCACATTGGGGCTTATTTTCTGGGAGGTTTGTCACAAAGGGTATTTAAAAATAAATTTGTCATTGGTCGTGAAACCAATGTCCTTGCGCTAGACGAAGATGAAGAGTATGGAACATTCCCAGGAAACAGCAGTAATTTGGGTGTAAATATGACTACGAGCTACGAAGGCCTAGTGGTTCGAAACACAGACCTAATGGAAATTGCTGAAAATACTTTTGAGGGTGTTTGGGAAGCTGATGAACTCGATAACGACGGTGATAATCACGATGGAGTTAGCATCAATTATCCAAGAGTGGGTATTCGAATTCGATCAACTAACACAGAGGACATGGTTGTTCGAAAAAACACATTGAGCAAGTTGAATTATGCTAACCTTGCAAATGCAGATAATGCGGGTGGTTCTGGCACAAGCGGATTGCGTTATATATGCAACGTGAATAGCAACAATTTGCAAGACTTTACCAATACCGATTTTGTTGGTACAATAGGCTCTGCAACTATTGGGATGATACAACAAGATCCAGCAGGGACAAATCTAGGTCAGGGCATTAACGATATTTGGCCGACAGGTAATATTCTCAGTGCAGATTTAGATGTGAACCAAGATACCTACATTCATTTTAGAAATGAAGGTGTTGCTTTGGAATATTGGCATTTTAATGAAGTGAGCACGACAAGTCAAACACCAACTGATGCTTTAGGAATAACTTATCAAGCTACAAGTAATAGTCATTCATGTCCAGCTAAATACAGCTTGCCGATTTCTGTTCCCAACACTCCAGGTGTTATTAATGGGCTTGTAAGTTCAGGCCTTATTTCCAAGGCAGATGCAGACCAGTATTTGTATGTTTATTTACTTCTTCTGGATGGAGGAAATACAACGGCCTTGCAACAATATGTCGAGAGCACATGGGGCAATCAATTGTGGGCGACACGAGCGCAATTATTAAGTATTAGCCCATACCTTACTTCAACGGTTATGACAAGTGTTTTAGATAATACACAAGTTTATCCGCACTCGATAGCATTTGAATTATTGATGGCAAATCCTGACTTGCTCAATGACCCAAAATTGATTAATTACTTGAGTACAAAATCGGATCCAATGCCTCAAATATTTATTGACTTGTTATTATTCAATAACAGTGAAGAAACAAGTCGAACAAATATGGAAAAAACACTCGCATCTAAACGAATTGCGCAAATAACAAAAATAAGTGAAGCGTTGTGGGCAATGATGGATTACTCTGAAGATAATACGTTTACTGAATCTGATTTTGAGGACGTGATAGGAGAAATTGGAACATTGAATGCGGAAATGGCAGCAATTGAGATACTCATTAATCGAGGTGAAATAACCGAGGCACTTTACCGTGCCGAGGCAATACCTGAGGTGGTTAAATTTGGGAAGGGAGAGCAGGAAGAATATGAAGTATTCATGGATTGGATTAACTTTCGCATTCAACTGTTGAATTCGAATAGAGATTGGAGTTCATTGAACTCCTCTGATATTGGGATACTCAATGGCTTTATATCCCTATTTGATACTTACGCGGGGACACAAGCTATGGAAGTTCTTAACGCCTACAAAAATTTCGATTATTTCATACCCCCAGCATATGGTCAAGATGGAGTGCAAAAACGATTGACAGTTGCAGCAACTGATATTAATGAGCAGTTGATTCATGTTTATCCGAACCCAGCTGATTACGCTGTAACTTTGAAATTCATGGAAATACTATCCACACAAGAGCTTTGTACTTTGTTAATCATCGACGCATCAGGTCGTGAGGTGTTTAAGCAACAGGTGAATACGGGCCTTCCCCAACACACTATTTGTACCGAGCATTGGGCGGAAGGCTTGTATGTATTTAAATTGGTAATACCAAACTCACCCTTAAAATTCAATGGAAAATTTGAAGTCGTGCATTAGAAAAAAGGCTAGAAATAGAACAATGCTCGTATTGAGCATTGTTCTATTTAGTCTGGCAATTCAAGCTCAAACGTTCAGCAAAAGAGCCGATGATGATTTGTTTTCCGTTTACATGAGCGTTCTAAATCAATCTTTCGGTTACCAGACGATTGGTGTGAGAATAGACACCAATGAAATGTATCATTTCAATACCATCATCAGAAATTTTAATTTTACTGGAGAAATAATTGATACTAAAGAATACTATTTTTCAAATAAACAGTTATCACCGCCAAGAGATAATAATGCCCGATTGAATGATTCAATAGTAGTAACAGCTATGATGGAAGCTGATTATAATAATGATATTATCTATAGTACTGTGGTTTGGTTGAACAATGAAGGAGATACGTTACTCACAAACAGATTTAATTCACCTTATTTTACAAGTAGTAATGCTCAAACAATTCTTAATTATCCAAGATGCATCATATGTAGTCCTGATGGGCAATATATTTATTTCGCCTCCCAAATTTTCCACTCTTCCAATGAGAATAATTTCATGATTCGTAAGTTAACTGCACAAGGTGAAGAGGTTTGGTCCTACATTGATCCCTTAGATTTCTGGTATCAATCATGTGATGTTCTGTATTTCTATGAAGGTCAGGTTTGGTTTGTTAAACTCTCAGGGGGGGTGCCGCAGGGGCATTACAATAAATTAATGAGATTAAATGATAATACAGGGATAGTTGACTATTCAGTAGAACATGATGCTACTGGTTTCAGTATTGGTGGAGCTACGGATATGTTAATGGATTCGGAAGGTTATTGTGCCACAACTTCAACCTACACAACACTCACTTCCTTGACACCATCTATTTTTAAAGTAAATTTTTCTGGTGAATTATTATGGCATGCACAGCCCAATATAGATGGCGCACAAATGCAACAAAGCGAACACTTGTTGAGAGCGAATGACAACGGTTATGTTGCATGTTCTGTAAAATGGGAAGAACAGAGCAATCCCTTTGATCCAAATGAAATAAGCAGCAACAATACCAATAGAAAAATATGTTTGTGGAAGGTAGATGAAAATGGTGTATTTCAATGGCAACGGTTTTATGAATATCTAAGTTTCGATAGTGGATATCTTTTTCTAAACAATACGGCCAATGATCTCAAGTCTACTCCGGACGGTGGCTACATTATGGCAGGGGAGTCAACTTCACTTTGTTTAAACTGGCCAAGTTGTTCAGAAGATTCCCAACAGGGGTGGTTGTTAAAAGTTGACGGATGTGGCTGCTTGGTTCCTGGGTGTGATCAAAATTGTGTTGTAACCAACTTGGAAAATGAACAAGAGGTGCGTGTGAATTATTTTCTTTTTGGCCCTAATCCAGTAGATGAGTTGTTGAATGTTTACGTTCCTACACTTCCAATTCCCATTAAAGATTTAACCTTTCGTCTATTCGATATGCAAGGGAAACTCCTTAGAGAATTTCAATTTGAGTCTGACAACACTACGTATATGATAGACGTTAACTCCCTGGCCTCTGGAAATTATATTCTCTCAGCATTTTACAAAGGGGAAGTTGTCGAAGCAAAGATGGTTGTGAAGAAGTAGGCCAGAACTTCGCTTTTGTGATGACTTTTTTTATATCGCACAATTGTAGCTGAGTTATTTTCAATAATTTTTTGTGAAATGGAAAGTGAAATGTAATTTATGGCCAGTCTGAGGTAATGCAGCGGAGTAGATGTTTCGTCAGTTTAGAAGATGATGCTTCGGTAATTTATTCTGCGTTTACTTCATAGAGAGAACTTAGGCGAATTGACCTTCTCTGATCTGGTGAAGTGGAGTAAAGGTGTGTACTTTTATAGGACTTGGTTTTGGTAATGGCATATTGCAAGCAGTTTCAAGAAAGCGCAATTTGTCAACCAAGCGGAGATGG
>CALCNZ010000306.1 GCA_937897625.1 uncultured Flavobacteriales bacterium | reverse complement strand
GTTCAGACGTGTGCTCTTCCGATCTGTCTTCCATAAAAATCCAAACTACTATTTAAAAGACGAACATGGAAATTCGTTGCCGTATTTAGATGCTGTCAAAATCGATTTCGTGAAAGACATGTCTGCAGAATACCAAGGCTTGCTTCAAGGGAAATACGACTTCATGAGTGGATTGCACAATGCGTTCAAAGACGAGCTACTCGATCCCAACGGAAATCTTTCTAGCGCCTATAACTCTCAATTGTATTTGCAGAAGACCCCTTTTATTAAAACCGATTATTTAGGATTTGTGCTCGACCCTCAGCTTCAGTCGAACAAAGCATTGTTAGACCCGCGCGTTCGAAAGGCTCTTCACTTGGCCATTAATAAAAAAGATATGGTGAAGCATTTGCGCAACAACACCGTCATTCCCGCCGACTTTGGCTTTTGCTCTCCTGCCGCCGCCAACCATTTAAATACCCAACAACGCATTTCCTTCAACAAAAAACAAGCATTGGATTTGCTCGCAGAAGCTGGTTTTCCGAATGGAAAAAATCTTCCTACAATCCTATTAAGCACCACAAGTGATTACGCCGATTTAATGGAATACATTCAACACGAATGGCAGCAACTTGGAATTCCCTGTGAAATACAACAACTGCAAGGTGCTGCATTCAGAGACCAAGCATCGAAATGTCAACTTTCTGTTTTCAGAAAAAGCTGGCTTGCCGATTATGCCCATCCTGAAAATTTCTACTCTGTTTTTACAACGAAACGCTTCGCACCGAACGGTCCGAACTACACCCATTTCTCGAATTCAATGTATGATGAAATCTACTCGGAAATTGGTCGAACAAGTTCGAACGACAGCATGCTTGTTTTCAGTGAACAGCTTGAAACTATATTAAACAATGAAACGCCAGTGATTCCCTTGTACTACGACCAAGTCATGCATTTCATTCGTTCGAACATTAAAAACTTCCCTACGAATTCAGTGAACATGCTTGATTTGCGCCGAGTAAAAAAAGAATAAAAGAAAGCCTTAACTTCGCCTCACCAAAAACCGCCGTGCTAAAAATAGATACCCATACCCACATTATGCCCGACCACTTGCCCAATTGGAGCAAGGAGTTCGGCTATGGAAAATTCATTCACCTCGATCATCACAGAACTGGCTTTGCGCGCATGATGCAAGGTGATCAGTTCTTCCGTGAGATTGAATCGAATTGCTGGGATCCCGTTTTACGCATTGAAGAATATGCGAAATACAACACGCAGGTTCAAGTGGTGTGCACCATTCCTGTTTTGTTTTCTTATTGGGCGAAACCGGAACACACCCTGAAGGTTTCTGAATTTCTAAACGATCATATTGCCATGATTGTGGAAGAGCATCCGAAAAACTACGTCGGATTGGCTACCCTTCCCATGAACGATATTCCAATGGCCATTGCTGAATTGGAGCGCGCAAAGAAAATTGGATTTCGAGGCATTCAAATTGGATCGAATATCAATGGCGTTAATCTTAGCGATGAAAAATTTCTTCCGCTCTGGAAAGCTTGTGAAGACTTAAGCATGTGTGTTATGGTTCATCCTTGGGAAATGATGGGCGAAAACGACATGAAGAAATATTGGTTGCCTTGGTTAGTGGGCATGCCTGCTGAAACCACACGCGCCATTTGCTCCCTTATTTTTTCCGGTGTGATTGAAAAATTTCCAAAGCTTCGTTTTTTGTTCGCGCACGCAGGAGGATCATTCATTCCAACACTCGGAAGAATAGAACACGGATTCAATTGTCGTCCCGATTTAGTTGCGCTCGACAACAATGTTCCTCCGAGTCATTACTTGAATAAATTCTGGATTGACAGCGCAACGCACGATGCCGATTTGCTTCGTTACATTATGACGAAACAGTCTACCGAAAAAATTGCGCTTGGAACCGATTATCCTTTCCCACTGGGCGATTTACACATTGGACAATTCATTGAAGAAATGCAGTTGGAGCAATCTGATTTGGAAAACATCATGCACGGATCTGCTTTGGAATGGCTCGACCTTCCGAAAAGCATGTTCTAATTAAACGATTTTTTATAGACTGTTTCATTTCCACATTTGTCTTTCACTTTAAGCGAGAATTCATGTGTTTGCTCATCTGTCAATAACAGCGGTAATTCTACGATAACTGAATTGCTCTTGGCGTCGTATTCATAGTAAATCCACGTTCCATCTAAATCCGGACGAATACTTTCAATGCCGCTCAACGCATCGCTCACTTTGAACTTCACGTTACCAACTAAATCGGTTTCCGGAAAAACTTGCTCAACAAATTCAACCACAGGAGCGTCCCAATCTGAAGCATAAGTAAACGTTCCCAGAGAAGAAGCATTCGCCACAATGGCGTTTCCCTCCACATTCCCACCAATGGATTTTCTTTTCGAATTGTCTATGTGCACCACCACCACCTTCTTCCTTTGCTCAGGTGTCATTTCATTCAGATTGAATTGAATTTTCACTGGAGAGAAAAGCGCTACTCCTTCATGTCCAAATTCAACAACCGGAGGCATGAGCGAATCGAAAACGGATTCAAACAAAAGCAACTCCGTATCATCGAACAACGATTCTTTTTGAACGGTTATTTTCCCTGAACGTGTTGCAATTATTTTTTCTTCACCCGCTTTCAATGAAATGGCATTCGCATGTTTCGGTGTATTGGGCAAATACGCTTGAATAAATCCAACAGCAGTCGCCACATTCCCCTTCCAATCTTCGGTTTCGAAACGAATACTGTGAATGATTGAATCTCGAATTTCAACGGGAACAGAGAGCATACTCACCTCTTCCTTCAACGGCGTTTGCTTCGGAACAGAACAGCGATACCATTGTCCCGACTTCGACTTGTAAATTCCCAACGGAACGAATCCGTTTACAGCCTTTGTTGTATTGAAATTCACCGACCGAATGTCCATTCGGTAGAATAAATTCCCGTCGACGAAAACCTTTAAAGACTTCACTCCACAATCACCACTTCCGCTTAGATATCGATCAACAATGGAAACGGCCAACTCCAATTTTCCAGGCTCAATCTCCAGCGGCAAGGTGTCCGATGCTCCTCTTCCCGATACAAAATGTCCGATCGACGGAAGTTGATTTGTTTGAATCTCACTCGCTTCAAAACCACTCCAAGCGCTGAACGATTCAAAAACAGGAGCCAACGTATCGAGAACAGGCAATCCGAAGCGCATGGGATCGAGGCATTGTTCGGTTCGACCGTCGCGCACTTCGAAGTGCAAATGAGGGCCGCCACTTCCGCCCGAATTACCACTCCAAGCCATGTGCTCTCCGCGCTTCAATTTAATTTGTCCTTCCTTCAAATACCAATCAATCTCATACGATTCTTTTAGTTCATGTTGAAGTCGCACGAGCGAATCAATTTCCCGATTGAATTTTTGAAGATGGGCGTATACGGTGACATAGCCTTCCGGATGTGTCACATAGATGGCCTTGCCATATCCAAATGGCGAAATTTTTATTCTCGAAACGTATCCATCTGCTGCGCAATAGACGGGCAATCCTTCACGCTGCTCGGTTCTTAAATCCATTCCTGAATGGAAGTGGTTC
>CALCNZ010000305.1 GCA_937897625.1 uncultured Flavobacteriales bacterium | reverse complement strand
CCATGTTCTCTGGGATTCCCCAATTTCCGTCTTTATCTTTTTTACTCACAAACAAATCGAATCCACCCATTGTTGCGTGGCCCTTCGAAGCGAAATACAGGTAACGTCCATCTGGACTCAAGAACGGAGCATCTTCGTCGTAAGGTGTATTTATTACGCCCCCTAAGTTTTCAGATTTTCCCCAGGTCCCATCAACGTTTTTATTGCAACGATAGATATCGCGCTTCCCTTGTCCGTTCGGACGATCAGAAACGAAATACAATTCATTGCCATTGGCTGAAATGGTGCAATGGGTTTCCCAATATTTTGAATTAATGTCTGAACCCAACTTCACCGGCGCATTCCATGTCTCACCAATTAAAGTCGAATACTTCACTTGTCCGTCTCCGAGACTGTCTTGGTAAATAAACAACGTATTTCCATCTGGAGAAACGGAAATGGTCGCGTCGTGATCATCTGAATTCAAGTTTAACAATTCAGGCTGTGTCCATTTGCCATCTCTTCCTTTGAACGAAACATAGATATCGTCGCGGTACTTATCGGTTTCAAAATCACGAATGTTCGCATTGGTTGAATCTGGACGAAGGCGACGGCTCGTGTAGAAAATGCTACTCTCATCGAAGGTTAACACAGGTCCGAAATCGGCAAAAGAAGAATTCAGGGTTGAACCTGCATTTTTGATTTTATATTTTTTAGGAGCAGCCACTTGTTTTTTGGCTACTTCGTTCACGGCTATAGCACGGTCTATTTGTGTCGACAAGCGGTGGTTTTTATTCACCTCTGATTTCATTTTTGTCAAACTTGCGTTTGAATCGTCAAACTTCATGTTCAAGTGCTGCGCAATGGCCAAGTAATACAACGCTTCTACAGGCGCACCCTTTTCGTTCGGATCGAACGGATCGTAACTTGCATTCAAACTTTTTGAAGTAGCTTTTTCCAAATACTTCAAAGCGTCAATTTTGTTGGTCTCCGTTTGCAACAAGCAATAGCCCAATTTGTAGTTGACATTGATGTTTTCTGGATCCATTCCCAGCACGTTTCTCCACTCTTTCGCAGCTTGGTCCCAAAATTTTTCTTCCATCAATTTATTTGCTTCCGTAAAAGCAGCAATAAATTCAGGCTTGCCCAAATTCGAAGCCGCGAACGAGTTGCTAATGGCAACAAGTGCGACAATCAAAAGTGAAAAGAAACGTGTTTTCATAGGTGTTGTTTATTTCAAAAATTAAATTTCACGATTAACATCCCACTCCTCTAAATAGTCTGCAACACGACGAACAAAGCGTCCGCCCAATGCACCGTCCACAATTCTGTGGTCGTAAGAGTGTGATAAGAACATCATATGTCGAATAGCAATAGCATCTCCCTGCGGAGTTTCAATTACCGCTGGCTTCTTGCGAATTGCGCCCACCGCCAAAATAGCTACTTGA
>CALCNZ010000304.1 GCA_937897625.1 uncultured Flavobacteriales bacterium | reverse complement strand
TTGATACGCCCGGCATTAAAGGATTTGGATTGGTGAATTTCGAAGAGGAAATGTTGGCGAATTATTTCCCCGAATTTTTAGAGTTATTGCCTGCTTGTAAATTCAACAACTGCAAGCACATTAACGAACCCAAATGCGCTGTTTTAGAGGCTTTGAATGAAGGAGAGATTGCAGAATCGCGCTACATCAGTTACAGATCTATGCTAGAAAGCGAAACCGAAAAATACCGATCTTCATGAAGTTTCAACTGTTCACCAACGAGCATTTTTTCATTATTGGAGGAACTGTTTTCCTCTCACTTTTTTTTGTTTGGGTTGGAAGAAAATACGATAAGTCGCGCGATATCCTGCGCTGGTTTTTTGGAATACTCTTGTTAACGAATATGGTCGTTTATCAGACCTATCGTTATCACACGGAGTTGTGGGACGTGCGTCACGATTTGCCTCTAGAACTTTGTAACATCGCAAACATCCTCGCAGCGATTGCCTTGCTTCTCAAGCGTCGCGGCATGGCTGAAATAGCTTGGTGTTGGGTCATGACAGGAACGTTGAACGGACTCATCACGCCCGACTTCATGGGTGTATTTCCGGAAGTGCCTTACGTCTCTTTTTTCATCGGACATGCTGGATTAATCATTGCGACATCTTTCTTGGTTTTTGGAATGAAATTATATCCGGAAAAAGGCTCTTGGCTGCGTGTGGTTATCGCCTCGCAAGTTTATTTCGCTGTTGCCTTTTCAGTGAATAAAATAATTGGAAGCAATTACGGATACCTCATGCACAAGCCTGAAGGCGGCAGCGCCATGGATTTCTTCGGTCCGTATCCGTATTATTTAATTACGCTCGAAGGCTTAGGAGCGTTGTTGTTTTTCTTGGTACTGTTGCCGTTTAGGAGGAGAAAATCATTATGAAAAAAACAATCGTAGTTGCAGGTGCGACAGGGAATTTAGGAGGAAAGATCGTCAACGCTTTATTAGCGAAAGGCGCTGAGGTCAGAGCTATTGTTCGCATGGAAACCGACCCTGCCAAAATAAAAAAATTAGAAGAAAAAGGTGTGCTTGTCTTTCAAGTTGACACGAATAACAAATCTGAAATTTCCAAACATTGCGCAGGCGCACACTGCATGGTCTCTGCCTTAGCGGGGTTAAGAGAAACAGTTATCGACGCCCAAAAAATATTTTTAGATGCCGCTATTGATGCGGGAATTCCAAGATTTATTCCAAGTGACTATTCAAGCGATTTTACAAATTTAGTGGAAGGTCAAAACAGAAATTTAGATTTCAGAAGAGAGTTCCACAGGTATCTCGATTCGAGACCAATTAAAGCAACGACTATTTTCAACGGTCCATTTATGGATTTGTTAACCACCGACATGCCCTTGATTCTATTCAAACAAAAGCGCATTCTATGTTGGGGAAATCCGGATCAAATCATAGAATTTACTACCACATTTAACGTTGCAGCTTATACAGCTGAAGCAGCTCTAGATGACAACACTCCACGATTTTTGCGGATTGCCGGTGACCGACTTTCTTGCCACGATTTTTTAAAATTACTTCCTGAACTTACAAACGAAAAGTATAAATTATTTCGACCTGGAGGCATCCGACTTCTGAATACGGTTATTGCTTTAACCAGATTTTTTTCACCTTCCAAAACAGAACTGTATCCAGCCTGGCAAGGCATGCAGTATATGCGAGATATGATGGAAGGTAGAATTATTTTCCAAGAATACGACAACAATAGATATTCAAATATCCAATGGACGTCGGTTAGAGAATTTTTACTTCAAGAAAAAATAAACGAGAAGTAATCCCGTCCTTTGGATTTCAAATTAATTCCAACTCGGAATCATTCCGCGTAAGCCCATATCAACAACAGACTCACCGGCGCTAGGTTCCCACTTTCCATCTGCATTGGTGTCTACCCATTCGAAACTGTTGTTCGTAGATAGCGAAAGCGTTACATAAATATCATTCGTTTCATTCCCAGTAATCACCAGCGGTGTAGCGAAACCGCCCGTTACAACACAACTTCCTTGCGGAATTGGAGAGGTCGCAAATATTGGATTCGGGACGGTGGTTGCACCAGCAGGAGCCTGACCAGAGGTAACATAAGGCGTTCCCAAAACACTTGTTTCAAATCCCCAGTAACCTTGCAACTTGTCATCGTTCACTGTTATAGCTTGTGTATTGATTAAATAATTTGTGATGTAGGTATTGAAGCCAACAAAGCTCGCAACACGACCCGTTAAGTCGAATCCATTCGCCAACAAATTCACATCGTAATTCTGATACAACAACGAAGCGCGCACGTATTCATAAGTGCCCGGAGTAAACGAACTAATGGGAACAGCTAAGAAAATTTCTCCCGGAGCGGTAATGCGTGCTTGAGCAAAATCAATGGCATTCGCGCCTCCAGCAGTAGTCTCAGCGGCATGATAAACAACTTCTCCTGCACCCAATGCCGTATACATATTCGGAGTGAATTCAATGTAATGCGCAGAAATTTTATGAAAGACCGGACTCAATGCCGCATGACCTGAAGGCACCGTTGAAGGCACACCCAAATTGTTTAATCGCTCTTGGGTTGAGTCGGTAACAATTTTAATAAATACTGTAGGTACTTTCAATGAACTTGGATCATCCTTGCAGCGGTCGCAAGAAACCAACACCATCATCATTAAAACAGCAAAAAAGAAATTCGATTTTTTCATATTGGGAAAATAATACTTTTTTCAATATCAATTCATGTGTACCCAAGCACTTTCATACGACTCTTCCACTTCAAAAAACTGAAGCATTTCCTGATAAAAGGAATCTCCTCCAATCGTAGCGCTATCTCCAATTACAATCAACTTCTTCCTGGCTCGAGTAAGCGCAACGTTCATCCTGCGGTAATCTTTCAAGAAGCCAATTTCATTTTCTTCGTTGCTTCGCACCAAAGAAATAATAACCACATCGGCCTCTTGCCCTTGAAAAGAATCTACGGTGTTGATTGTAACATCTTCCTCTTTGAATACCTTATCGAGCAATTCGATTTGGGCGCGATACGGTGAAATTAAGGCGCATGAAAAAAACTGTTGAGCGTTCTCCTTCAACATGGAATAAATTTTCAAGGCTAGATCGGCCTCACCTTTATTCATGCGGGAATTCCCTTCTGCACCGGGCTCTTCGTTGTACCCGGTTCCCGCAGTGTCAATGAATTGAATCGGATTCAAATCGCCTGCTAACATTCGATGTGCGACCGATTTATCGGCAGTCAGTTTCCCTTCATAAAAATGCTTGTTGCTGAACGCAGCAATTTTTTCATTCATGCGATACTGCACATTCAAAAAATGAACGCCAGTGGCAACCCGTGCAGCTCTTTCCATTAATGAAATAGCAAGTCCTTTTTGCGCAGCATCGTTCGAGAAAATGGTTGGAGGAAGTTGCAAGTGGTCTCCAGCTAAAACTAATTTGTTTCCTTTGGCAATTGGGATCCAACATGCCGGCTCAAGCGCCTGCCCTGCTTCATCGATCACAACAACATCAAAAATGCGATCGCGCAGCATATCGTTCGCAGAACCAACCAAGGTCGTGCAAATCACATCGGCCTGATCAATGAGCCTATCTAACAAAAACAATTCTGTCTCGCGCGCTTCGCGCATCATTTCTTTTGCTTCCTTGAAAATTAATTTGCGCTGCTCTGCCTCTTCCCTTCCAAACGAACGTTTGTATTTACTTCCCAACGACCGCAATTCTTTCGCTCTTCTTTTCCATTCGCGAACGCGCGAATAATCTTTGTCTTCAATCAATTTCACATCAACCGTAAATGCATTTGCTTTGGAATGCACTTTAGCCGGATTTCCTAGACGCAAAACCCGTAATCCCTTTTCACCCAACCCTTCCACCAAATGATCAACAGCCGCATTGCTTGGCGCACAGCACAACACTTTTTTCTTCAGTCGCGCGAGCTCTTGCATAGCACCGATGAGTGTTGTGGTCTTTCCAGTACCTGGTGGGCCGTGAACAACACTCACAACAAGATCATTCACAACACCGCGAGCGGCTTCGTTTTGGGAGTCGTTTAAGTTCCCGTGTGCACCTTGAAATTCATTTTCGGAAAGTCTTTTTTCTTCCGCAACAACGGCATCGCGAATTTCCGCTAAGCGATTGTTCTTTGCGTTGATGACATTGTTCAACGCCGTGAACATTTCCTTATACGACTTTTCATCGAAAGAAACGTTTAATCCTATTTTCCCATCGTCGGTCCATTCGGGCAATTCATCGACTCTAAATTGAATTTTCATTCTGGAATGATCTACAAAAGCGATGGTCCCTTTCAACGATTCACCCTGATGATTTTCATGGTTGGAAAACAATTCCACGGGCTGACCCGATTGAAAAGAATGCTTCGCAGGCCCATTCGTTTTTTCCACCACTAAAAACGGATAAGACCCAAAGCCAAATCCATCTTCCACAATCTTCAAGGGAAACCAAGTCAGCCCTTCCTTTATTCGCGCATTTACCGGTTGTTCTTTCAATTGTTTTTGAAAGCGATTCCAATCTTCGTCGCGTTCTATTTTTAGAAGCTCAGCAAGATTTCCGAGATAGGTTAAATTTTCTTGAAGGGTCATGGCTTTAAATAAATAAGGGGCGAAGATCGCCCCTTATTTCAAAGTAAATCAATTATTAATTTCTCATCAGGTGGAAGTAACCGGTATAGTCTTCCAATTTACCCGCTGGTGTAGTCACTTTAAGGATGTAATAATATACTCCGTCAGTTAAGTCCTTCGGAGACCAATCGTTGTGATAGTTTGTACTTTCATACACCATGTCTCCCCAACGACTGAATACCTGTACTTCGGCATTTTGAAAATACTGCAAAGCGCTTCCGAAGCTCAACACTTCGTTAAGTACGTCGTTATTCAGCGTTAAGATATTCGGCAAGAACACTTCACAAGGAAGAGAGGTTACCTCATAATTAGACGTGCTATTGAATAAGCAAATGGGTTCAGAGATTGTCACGCTATATGGAAATGGAGTGAATGGTACATTCGCATTCGACGGGTAATTTATTCCAACCGCTCCAGGAACAGCACCTGTTGCATCTGACCACTGATACAAGTATGTTGGATCAATAAACGGCGCAACAAGTAACATGTCTTCGCCCATGCAAATAGAATCAGTTGAAAGCGGCGCACTCGATGGAGTGAGCGGTGTAATTAGCATTACGTTGTCTGTCACTGTACATTGAATATCGTCTACAGGGTGAACAGATAAAGAAACTTCAGATGTTCCAGTTGCTCCGCCAAAGCTTGGGAATGGAATATTCGTCGCGTTGAGTGAACCGCCATTGGCACTCACCACAGACCAATCATAAATATAATTTATTCCAGGTGCTTGACCAGACAGGTTGCTGGTTAGGTTAACAGAGTTCAAGCAATAAGGCAAGTCGCCACCAAGGTCTAACACAGGAGGGGCGAAATAATTCACACCAATGGTATCGGTGTAAGTACATCCAAAATTATCTAAAGCTGAAACAATCGCGAAGTAATCACCTGGAGCCGTTGGATTAAATACAGCACCACCGCAATTCGCTACGGTATTCGTGATTCCCGCACCTGACCAAGAAATAGAATCGCATGTGAATCCGAATGAAGGTGTGAATGACATCAATGGTGGGTATAACTGTGGCGCAAAATCTACAGCCCAGTCGAAAATCCAACCGTCGTCAGAAGCCCACATGTCGCAAACTTCAATAATCCACGCTCCGTTTAGAGGACAACCAATTAAGTTGGTAAATGGTTGAACAGAGTTGTAGGTACCACTTGGTAATGTTCCACCTGAATTCGCTGCCCAAGTTCCTGCTGTTGCAGTAGGTGACCAGTAGTAATCGTAACCTGTTCCTGGAGGATCTGCCGGTCCATTAATGTCGATCGGTACACCTAAGAAAGTTCCGCTTCCACCTTGCTGATGCACAACAATGGTTTGTCCGTTTGGACAAATGAATGAAATTACGATATCGCCCATGAAGCTGTGTTCAAAGTTGATGAAGAAGTCTGCGATATCTGTAGCGCTTTGAATGGTTTGTCCAGCATTGAAACTACCGAATAACAGTGTATCAGAAAAACACTGGGTTTGGTCATCTGGAATATACAATGCTCCACCGAAATTTGCAGTAGGAAGGGCTGTCCAATAAGTTGGAGTAATGGAAACAGCAAGATTTATTTCTTGACCCAAACAAGCTTGAAAATCATCGGCTGAAATACTAATAGAAGGTTCTGTATCTACTAAAACAAGTGCATCGATTAAGTTAATGTTTCCGCATCCGTTGGTATCTAGAACGTTTAACTCGACCATGTATGCACCAGGTTGAGAGAAAGAGTGAGAAACAATTGGCCAAGAAGTAGCATCTGTGGTACCATCATCGAAATCCCATGTATGACTTCCCATCACAGAACCTGCAGCGAAAACGGTTGGTGTTGCGTCGAAGGTCATGGTTTCACCTACACACAAATGAGTGGGTTGAAAATCTAATTGATCGGTTGTTACAGCTACCACAGGTGGGTTACAAGGGATACCGCAAGAAATCTCGGCTCCAAAGTTTCCAACGCTTGCGTCAGCATCAGAGGTAAACAATACTGTTAAACAATTCGAAGGATTACTTGAAGAGATGATTACTCCACTTAAATCGGTTCCAATGTAAGTTCCAATTAACGGAGCAGAGGGATCACCACCATTAAAGATAGCTATCTGGTCACCTGCACCTAAAGAGAACACATTAAATTCTAGGTTAACCTGTCCGGGAATGCTATTGTCTGAGCAAATGACAGAAATGGCCACGACATTCGGACCATAATCTGCAGCACTTAGTCCTGGATCTACCAAGAAACCACCACAATCAGAGATAGCGGCTGTTCCAACAGGATACTCTTGAGCTGTTGCCTGAAAAACGGACAAAGCCGCTACGAAAAGGGAGAATAAAACTTTTTTCATTTTACTTGGCTTTGTTGTTTATCAATTCTCTTTTGTATAAAGTTTCTAAACGCTTTGCTGAAAAAACTGTGATTACGTAATCAGAGTTCATCCAACGGTAGGTCTTTGTTTCAATAGCATCGGGTTGCAATGCTGGGGTTGAACTTAAAGCATTGAATAACATGTTTGCGGTTGGAACAACCGACTCGAGTGACTGACCTGAAGTCATCTTCAACTTGGGAGCACTTGCGGCTTTCTCTGGCGCAAGGGTCACAGAGACCATGTTGTTTTGTAAAAAACTCAACCAAGAAGCGTCGGCATTGTGACGGCTGGTTATGTTCGACTGAGCGAACGAAATTCCAATTGTTCCAAGGAACAAAAAGAGAGAGAGCAGAATTTTCTTTTCCATAAAAACAAAAATAGGTAATGTCATGACAATTTCACTAAGAAAATAGTTGTCTATTCTTGAAATTCCTTTTCAAAAAAATAGGAAATTCAAAAATCTGTGTATATTTGCACCCGCTTTCAGAGAAAGTTGATCTCGTAGCTCAGCTGGTAGAGCAATACACTTTTAATGTATGGGCCCTGGGTTCGAATCCCAGCGGGATCACAAAATAAAAAAACCTCTCAATTGAGAGGTTTTTTTATTTGGTAATGATTTCAATTACGGATTACCGTCTGTGTTAATCAGTACATTGCCCACATTCGGACTGGTAATAATAATCTTGGCGTTGGGCGAATTCGTTAAACTCCTGAGTGCTTCAATTTGATTGTATTGCAATTGTTTGTCTGTTAGAGAAGAGTTAATAATGTCTTGCGCTTGCTTAACGGCAGTGGCTTCAATGATCATTCTTTCCGCTTCTTTCCTCTGCTTCTCAATGACAAATTCCATTTGAAGAGAAGCTTGCTCTGCTGTTACCTTGTTCTCAATTGCCTTCATCATTTGATCTGGGAGGTCAATGTCTTTCAACAAAACAGCATCTACAACAAACCCTTTGTCCTCGATGTGCATAGACAATTCATCGAAAATGGCTTTTTCAATTTTCAATCGCTCCGTAGCGTACAATTCCTTGGCAGAATACCGAGCAGATATTTCTCTTGCTGTAGCTCTGAAGTTACTGAGAACAATAATCTCTTCGTAATTTCTTCCGAATTGGGTGTAAATAGATTGTGCTCTTGCAGGATCTATGTGATAAAGCAACGTTATCTCGGCCTTCACGCTAAGCCCCTCTTTGGTTGGTAAAGGAAGAACATTGTACTTCTCAATCGTTCGGGTATCCATCTTAATTACCTTGGAAATAAACGGATTGAAAAGCACGGGTCCGCCCTTGTAAGTTTTGGTAGTTAGTTTACCCAACCGTTGTTTCATGGCGGTTTCTCCTGGTCTCACGACAGTACATGCGGGAAGCAATGCGGCGACAGCTAAAAAAGAGATAATAATTTTTTTCATTGTGCTATTTTTTATTGAACGAATGTAGTGAGAAACAAAGTACATGCGTACATTTGCGGCCTTAGCCCTGGTGGTGAAATTGGTAGACACGCCATCTTGAGGGGGTGGTTCCGTAAGGTGTGCTGGTTCGAGTCCAGTCCAGGGCACAAAGGGGGAGTTTTCCCCTTTTTTTTATGACTAAAAAAAAGCTTGTGCCTGTTGGAATAGGGTACTTTCGCAGTACGATTGAACAGAAGAAATGGAAAAGATAACAGGTGATTTTACATGGATAGCAGGCCCTTGCAGCGCAGAGTCTGAAGAGCAAGTTATACAAACCGCTCGCGACTTAAGCTCAAAAATACCTTTGTCATTCTACCGTGCAGGTTTATGGAAACCGCGTACCAGTCCGAATTCCTTTGAAGGAATGGGAGCTGCCGCTTTGCCGTGGATGAAAAAAGCCAAAGAGGAAACGGGCGTGAAAATCATTACTGAAGTAGCCACTTCGCAACACGTTGAATGGTGCCTCGAATACAACTTCGATGCGTTGTGGATTGGTGCGCGCACCACAACAAACCCTTTTTCGGTTCAAGAAATTGCAGAGGCACTTCGTGGAGTGAATATTCCCATCTTCATTAAAAACCCCATTAATCCTGATCTTTCACTATGGATTGGCGCTTTTGAGCGATTCCAAAAAGTAGGACTCACCGATTTAAGCGCCATTCACCGAGGCTTTTCGGTAGCGAATAAACTTCCTTACCGAAACAAACCGTTGTGGGAAATTCCAATTGAATTTAAAACGCAATTTCCTCACATACCTCTTCTCTGCGATCCCAGTCATATCTGCGGAAACAGAACACTGCTGAAAGATGTTAGCCAACGCGCCATTGACCTTGGCATGAATGGCATCATGATCGAAAGTCATCCGAATCCTGACGCTGCCTTAAGCGATGCAGCTCAACAAATTACTCCCGCGCAAGTGGCTGAAATGACAGAGCAGCTGCACTACCGAAGCACTTCACTAACTACTGATTCTGCCCAAAAATTACAAGCGCTAAGAGATCGCGTAGATGCATTAGATGCAGATATCATTGATCTGCTGGGGAAGCGCATGAGCATTGCTCGTGAGATGGGCGCCTTGAAAAAAGAAGAAGGCATAATTATTTTTCAATTGGAAAGATGGAAGGAAATTCTTGAAAGCCGCGAATCGTGGGGCAAAACAGCCCAACTGACCGAAACATTTCTTTCAGCCTATTTGGAAGCCATTCACAAAGAAAGTATTCGCGCACAAAACGGCG
Source organism: uncultured Flavobacteriales bacterium (assembly GCA_937897625.1). Classification (GTDB taxonomy): domain Bacteria; phylum Bacteroidota; class Bacteroidia; order Flavobacteriales_D; family Sanyastnellaceae; genus CAIZGX01. The sequence goes on along the minus strand of CALCNZ010000304.1, from coordinate 2,099 downwards.
TAATGAACAAAGACTAATTATTCTTCATTGTGAATGAATGGTGAATAAAATCAATGGGTTCACTTCCAACGAGTGTGCTAATTTTACGAGATATGCGCGCGTGGATTTTTTTGATTTTTATTGCTTCAAGCATTTCTGTGTTTGGACAAGAAACCGCGCCCCAAGATTCGTTATTGCCTATTGTCCCCTACTCTTCTGACGGGGCTGCGCGACAATGGTTGAACGGAAGTGACAAATCAAGTTTACCCAAATTCACGGCTGCGCCAGTTCCGATTCAACCCATCGTTATCTATTTTGAAAAATCAGGTGTTGACCTAAGTACAACAGCACAACAACAGCTGAACGACATCGTGGAAAAACTCGCGCGCAACAGTAAAACCGGTGTATTGATTACCGGATATTCCGATCGAAATGGAAGCAGCGAAAAAAATTGGAAAGAATCTGAGAAGCGCGCCAAAGCGGTGAGAAATTTCATTGTTAGTTCTGGTATTGACGCCAACAGATGCGTTGCGAAATTTGTGGGAGATGTTGGATCTATTGGAAAAAACCCGGGTGATAGGAAAGTTGTTGTTGAATTTATAGCAAGACCATAAATGAAGATAATTTGTATTGGAAGAAATTACGCAGCACATGCAGCTGAACTGGGAAATGCCGTTCCTGAAAATCCTGTCGTTTTCTGCAAACCGGATTCTGCTATTATTCAACGTGGAAATCCGTTTGTCATTCCTGCCTTCACCAACGATGTGCATTACGAATTGGAATTGGTTTTCCGAATAAATAGATTGGGAAAACACATTCAGGAATCTTTCGCTCCGCGTTATTACAACGAAGTGACTTTGGGCATAGACTTTACTGCGCGCGACGTGCAAGACGAATTGAAAAAGAAAGGGCTTCCTTGGGAAAGAGCGAAAGCCTTTGACGGATCTGCATTCGTGAGTGAAAAATTCTTCGAGTTAGAAAATTTGCCTTCCCCTATTCTTTTCACTTTGAAGAAAAACGGAACAACGGTTCAAGAAGGGAACAGCTCACAAATGATTCATTCCATAGACAAACTCGTTGAAAACGTATCTGAAGTTTTCACTTTGAAAATAGGCGATTTAATTTTTACTGGAACTCCAGCTGGTGTGGGCCCTGTAGCTTCCGGGGATCTTCTCGAAGGTTTTCTCTTCGACGAAAAAGTATTTTCCCTTCGAATTAAATAAGCCTTACGATTTCGTGTTGCTTCTTTTTTCAAGCATGGGCACAAACGAAAATTCTCCGTAATAGGTATTCTGAAAATTTCCTTCGGCATCTTCCTGAATGAGTGTCATCTCTTGTTTGTCGCCTTCGCCATATGGCATAACCAACTTACCTCCTGGTTTCATTTGCATGAGCAATTCCTCTGGAACAATGGGTATAGCGCATGTGATAATGATTCTGTCGTAAGGCGCAAATGCCGCAATTCCTTTGTAGCCATCGCCGTAGGCTAAATGACATTTGTAGCCCATTTCCGCCAACATTTTTTTCGATGTATCGAAAAGCAATTTTTGTCTTTCAATGGAGTAGACCTTCGCCCCCATTTCACATAAAACCGACGTTTGATAGCCCGAGCCTGTTCCTATTTCCAACACCTTCATTCCCTTTTCCACATCTAACAATTGGCTTTGAAAAGCAACCGTATAAGGAGCCGAAATGGTCTGCTCTGCGCCTATGGGAAGGGCCTTGTTTTCATATGCCAATTCAACGAAAGCGCTCGTTAAGAAAGCGTGTCTCGGCACCTTGTTCATGGCATCCAAAACTCGGCTGTCGGTAATTCCCTTCTCGCGCATTTCATCTACCAATTTTCTTCTGAGCCCCTTGTGCCTGTAATTATCCTCAATCATAGGACCAAGGTAAGTGACTATTTCATCCGCTTTTCAGTGTTGAAAAGTAAAAATCAACCAAGTGATGTAGACATCAATTTCAATCACATTTGCAGAAGAAGAGATTTATTTATGTTGAAAATAGGAGTTTTAGGAACGGGCTATCTAGGTAAGATTCACATGCAAGTGCTTTCGGAATTGCCGGAGTTGTTTCAGTCTATACATTTTTTCGATCCAGATATCAAAGCCGCGAAAGAA
>CALCNZ010000303.1 GCA_937897625.1 uncultured Flavobacteriales bacterium | reverse complement strand
TCTTCCACTTTCATTGTATAAAATGGAAGTGCCATTCAATTCACCATCTTTTCCATAGGTAATCACACTCTCCAGCTGGCCGCGTTCCGAATAGTTCATCCACTTGCCAACCTTCATGTCGTTCTTCCAACTGCCAATGTATAAATACCTTCCATTCTTCGGCTCGTATCCCATCCACTTGCCATACATCTTACCCGCTTTGAAACTTCCTTGGTCTTTCACTTTTCCATTCTCATACCAACTCATCCACTTCCCGTCTTCTTCACCCAACTTGTAATTTCCTTTCTGCAACAATCCGCCGTCTTCGTACCACGTTGTCCATTCTCCTTCCTTGTTGTCGGCCACGAAATTTCCTTCCTTCCATTTCTTTTCACTTGGATATTGATATTCCCATTTGCCTTCCATTTTCCCAGCGGAATATTTTCCTTTCGATTGCCAAACACCGTTGTCGTGATAGAACGTCCAATCGCCTTCTTGAAGGTCTTCCACGAAATTTCCTTCCATGTCCTTCACGCCACTCTCGCGATACCATTCCCAATTCCCTGTCTTTTTTCCGTTGTCGAAATTTCCTTTCACATACAATTTTCCGTTGTCGAAATATTCTTCGTAAGGACCGGTTACCAAGCCTTGCGCATAGGTAGTTGTTTTGCGAAGTTTACCATTACTGAAAAATTCGCTCCAGGTTCCGTCTTTAATTCCATTCACATAATTTCCCGAAGTTTGAATGTTTCCCTTCGAGAAATAGGCTTCGAATACACCGGCGGGGACACCGTTCAAATAAGCGGTTCTGCTTAACAACTTTCCGTCTTCATTTTCTTCCACGAGAATTCCAGTGCCATCGGTTATGGTTTGAAATCCTTTCGTGTTGTAAAACGAAATCAATTGAACGCCAGAGGTGTCGTACTTCAACACACTGTTTGTTTTTCCATTGTCGTAGTAGGAAATCCACTCCCCAGATTTTTTTCCCTTCACGAAATTTCCTTCCTGAATTTTTATTCCTTTTTCGTTGAACGTGCGCTGAACACTGTCTTCCAAGCCGAACTTGAAATACCCTTCCACTTGTAATTTTCCGTTCGTGTGATAACGGAAAACTTTTCCGTTGAAGTAACCGTTGCGATACGTGCTCTCTTCTTGCAGCGTTCCGTCTTCATAGTAAAATTTCCAGATGCTGTCTTCCTTTCCCACCACATTGAATTTTCCAATGCTGCGAATTTTTCCATTCGGATAAAGGTCTTTGTAATATTTCTGTGCATTTCCTTCCATAGAAATAAAACAGCAAACGAATAAAACAAAGAGTGGTGCTAAGCGGAAAATGGTCTTCTTCATGTTTCGAAAATAAGTGGTCGTGTTTAATCTAAAACACACTTCAACCTGTTTTATTGAACATTGGAGCGCTTATATTTGAACACTAAACCTTTTGCGATGCGTGAGAATTTAATATCATTTTCGGTTGCTTTAGCTGCTGTATTAGCGGCCTATTTCCTCATCCCTCAACCAACACCTGTTGTTGTTCATGCAGGTGCAATGGATGAAGGATATGGCGTTCATCTTTCCAGCAGAAAATATTTCGAATACATGCGTAACCGCGATCCAGAGACTGGTTTGGTGCCACAAGGTATTTTCGAGCGCTGTGTAAACTTCGCGAATCACATGCCGCGCGTGGCAGACAGAGATTACGGTTGGACCTCAAGAGGACCGTATAACATAGGTGGCAGAACACGTGCATTTGCAGTTGATGTTCTCAACAGCAATCACCTAATCGCAGGTTCGGTTACTGGTGGAATTTGGAATTCGTTGAACGGCGGACAGTCGTGGGACAAGACCACCACGCCGGAACAGCTGCAAAGCGTTAGCTGCATTACACAAGACAAACGTCCTGGTCACGAAAGCACATGGTATTATGGATCTGGAGAAGAATTTTATGGCGTTGTTTCAGGAACTTCTTTCACCGCATTGCTCAGCGGCGACGGCATGTGGAAGAGCACCGACAACGGACAGACATGGTCTCACCTCATGTCAACCTCTAGCGGAACGCCACAAAACGTTATGCAAAATGGAAGCTACGATTTTGTATGGCGCGTTATAACCGATCATACCAACCTTACGGAAGACGTGGTCTACGCCGCAGTTTACAACGGAATTATTCGCAGCAACGATGGGGGAAATACGTGGACGCAAGTGCTCGGATTTACTTCAAGTGCAAGCGAATTTGTAGATGTGATGATGACGCCTTCGGGAATTTTATACGCCACCTTCAGCGACAACTCCACCAACGGCGGTGGGTTTTACAGAAGCTTAGACGGATTTACTTGGACGGAAATTTCTCCGACATTACCCGAAATTGCCAACCTCAGAAGAACCGTCATGTGCGCGAATCCGCAGAATGAAAACGAAATTTATTTCATGGGGGAAACGATAAACAACACGCTTTATCCGATTGATCATTTCTTCTACAAATACACCTATCTCGGCGGAGTTGGTACGGGTGCAGATGGCCAGTGGGAAAATCGTTCGGCTAACTTGCCTTCAACGCCTTGTCAGCTGTTTACTGGAATCGATTATGACTTTGGAACCTTCCGCACACAAAACAGTTATGACATGTGCATTTCTCACCATCCAACCATTCCGAACATGGTATTCATTGGAGGAACGAATGTGCACCGAAGCACAGATGCTTTTGCAACTTCAAGTTCTGTGAAGTGGATTGGCGGATACCGCTGCAACGTGCCTGCGCCATGGTATTATGTTTATCCGAATCACCATCCCGATCAGCATTTCATGTACTTCGATCCCGCAAACAGCAACGGAATGTATAGCTTGAACGACGGTGGAGTGCGCTACACAGCAGACGTTACTGCCGACAGCGTGCAATGGCAATCGTTGAATCACGGATATCTTACCTCGCAGTTCTACACCGTGGCGCTTGAACCCGGAAATACAACCAGTCAGTTTATTGCAGGAGGAATGCAAGACAACGGAACGTGGCTAACGAATACAACAGATGCCACTTCACCTTGGAAAGAAATGCACGGCGACGATGGCGCGTATTGCGCAATGCCATTTGGTGCGAATTACGTGATAGCAAGTTCCCAAAGTGGAAGAATGTACAAGAAGGCCATAGATGCGAATGGGAACCTCACAGGCACCGAACGAATAGATGCGTTGAACGGACCTGCTGCGCTGTTCATTAATCCAATCTTATTGGATCCATGGACCAACAGACTTTTCATTGCAGGAAATAAAATGGTTTGGTACCTCGATCGCGTAGACACAATAGCGGTAACCGGAAATTATCCAACGGCACGAAACACCGCCGACTGGACCAACATTATTCCGAGTACCATTACGCTTACACAAGGAAGTATTTCATGCTTAGACATGGCTTACACAGACAACAATGTTTTGTATTATGGAAGCACAACGGGCAAAGTATTTAAGCTTTCTGATGTTTACGGAACTCCAGTGAAGACAAATATTTCTTCAGCACTTTTCCCGCCCAATGCCTACACTTCTGCGGTAAGCACAAACGACTTGAACAACAACGAAGTCATGGTTAGCTTTTCCAACTTCAACAAGAAAAGTATTTTCCATTCGACAGATGCAGGTGCAACATGGGCAGATGTAAGTGGAAATTTGGAAGAGAACGTGGATGGAACCGGCAACGGTCCTGCGGTGTATTGGGTTGAAATTTATCCGAGCACACCAACCATTTATTTGGCCGGAACGAGCGCAGGTTTGTTCAGCACGACGGAATTGAATGGTGAAAGCACCGTCTGGCAAATGGAAGGGGCAAGCACAATCGGAAACGCTGTGGTGAATATGATTGCTTCGCGTCCGTTCGACGGAACTGTTGCGGTAGCGACTCACGCCAATGGAATCTATACTGCGAATCTTCCAGCTGTTCCTGAACTCTCGGTTCAGGCCTTGTCTGATCGCATGGTAACGGTTTCGGCATTTCCAAATCCAACGGTAGATGAAATTCATTTCAACATGCAACTCATGCCTGGTGAAATTTCAGAGCTGAATATTTATTCGTTAGACGGGAAATTACTGAACTCGAAAAAGTGGAAGGCAGTTGGAAGAGAGCAATTGTCGTGGGAAGCCGCTCATGCAGGAACATTTATTTATCAATTGAAATCCGGAACCACAATCAGAACCGGTAAATTTGTTGTCACAAAATAATTTGAATTATGTCTGAAATCATTTCAACCGATAACGCACCGAAGCCCGTAGGCGCCTACCCACATGCAAGAAGAGTGGGGAACTTATTGTTTTTGTCTGGTGTGGGTCCGCGCATTGCAGGAAGCGACGCGAACGATACAGGAGTACCTGGATTGAAGTTAGATAAATTCGGAAATTTTATTGAATTCGATTTTGAAGCGCAGTGCAGAAATGTCTTCGACAACGTAAGAGCCATTTTAGATGCCAGCGGATCGAAGTGGGAGAACTTGGTAGATGTTACAGTCTTCTTGGTGAATATGAAGCGCGACTTTCAAACCTACAACCGCTTGTATGCTGAATACTTCAAGGACGCTAATCCCTGCAGAACAACTGTAGAGATTAACGCCCTTCCATCGCCTATTGCGATTGAGTTGAAGTGTATAGCTACTATTTAATTTTCACACCCCAGATATCTACACCTTGGAATTGTTGCAATTCCATTTTAATAGATCCTACTTTAATTTTTGCTTGTGCCATAATAGGTAAGTGGTGTGCATCGTCTGTTACCCATACCGCTAGGTCATTGGGATCTTTGAAGATGCGTCCTTTTTGAACCACGGGTGCGAAGCGCAAACATTTGAAGGTTCCAGCATCTACACTCACCGTTTCTTTTCCAACATAGCGCATTTTCAAACGGTAGATTTCGTCGTCAACGAGCGTTTCAATGGTGATGATGTCACCGGCTTTCGTATTCGTAAAGTCCATGGTACGTGCATAGAACGCGGCACTCATCATGTCTTGAACGAAAGCTGGAGCAAGGTATCCTTCATTTTTTCTATT
>CALCNZ010000302.1 GCA_937897625.1 uncultured Flavobacteriales bacterium | reverse complement strand
TGAAATTATTCGAGATAATTTGAAAGCGATCGTTGTTTGTAAACGAGCTAACAAGAGCGCTTGCTTTTTGTTTGGAAGTTTCTAAAAATGAAACACCTTCCAGCTGGCCTTGCATGCTCAGGCTATTGTCTACATATACACTCACAGCTCTGGAGCCGTTCATCTTTTCGCTGAGTGCAGTTGGAAAGAAGGGTTGTGCGAAGGCAAGAATAAGCGCTGCGAAAGCAAGTAATCTGCAAATGAGAATGAGCAAGTGACGAATCTTCGAGGACTTCGTGGTTTCGGATTTGACTTCTTTCAGGAAGGAAACATTGGAAAAGGCGATTTTCTTGTACCTACGGAAATTAAAGAGGTGAATAAGAACCGGAACGGCTAGTGCAGTAAGGGCCCAAAGTATTTCGGGATGTACGAATCGCATTTCGAAGCTCAAAGATAGCGAATAGATTTCGTATTTTCGGCAAATGGAAAAGAAACACCCCGAGTCTTGGATGATGAGCCACGGCTATAATCCGAAATGGAGCGAAGGTTCTGTAAAGACACCCATCTTTCAAACTTCGACATTTGTTTTTAACACAGCCGCTGAAGGAAAGCGTTTTTTTGCGTTGGCCTATGGCAAAGACACGATGCACGAAGGTGAACAATTGGGTCTTATCTACAGCCGATTGAACAACCCGAATCTGCAAATTTTAGAAGAGCGTTTGGCGCTTTGGGAAGGCGCCGATGAGGCCGCGACTTTTGTGAGCGGCATGAGTGCCATTGCCACAACCATGTTGGCGTATTTGCGTCCTGGAGATATTTTGGTTTGCAGCCATCCGACCTACGGAGGGACGCACCATTTCATTCATCAAGTATTGATTGATTTCGGAATTCAATGGGAGTCATTCGGTCCGAATGATTCTCTGGATGAATTGTACGATCGTCTTCATACTGAAAATAAATTGAGTCGCGTGAAAATGGTTTTCACCGAAACGCCTGCGAATCCGACCAATCACTTGTTCGATTTAAAAGCCATCCAAGAGTTCAGAAACAAAGTAGAGGCTACCTCGGGAAATAAAGTTTTGTATGCCGTAGACAACACGTACATGGGTCCTATTTGGCAGAAGCCTATGGAGTGGGGAGCAGATGTTGTTTGTTACAGCGCAACGAAATATCTCAGTGGACACAGCGATTTAATTGCCGGTGTTACTGTTGGAAAAAAGGAACACATTGGGGCGATTAAAACGTTGCGTACGTTTTTAGGAAATATGATTGCGCCATACACCGCATGGTTGTTAACGCGTAGCATTGAAACGTTGAAGATTCGTATGGATCAACAAACGAAAAACGCCGTTGATGTTGTTGAGTTTTTGTTGAATCATCCGAAAGTGGAGCAGGTGTTCTTCCCTGGATTGCCAACCAATTCACCTCAACAAATTGCTATTTACAAGGAGCAATGTAAAGCTCCGGGAGCAATGATTGGCTTCACCGTTCGCGGTGGAGAAGAAGAAGCCTTTCAAGTATTAGACAACTGTAAATTGATTAAGTTGGCAGTGAGTTTAGGAAGCAACGAGAGTCTTGCGCAACACCCGTTTTCAATGACGCATGCCGACGTTCCGGATGAAGATAAAGTTGGAATGGGTATTACTGAAGGTATGATTCGCTTGAGTGTTGGAATTGAAAATTCAGAAGATATTATCGCAGACTTAGCGCAGGCGTTGAGTTGAAATATTTTTTGTGTGAAACAAAAACGCCCGCATTCGCGGGCGTTTTTGTTCGTCTATCTTTCGAGATTATCTCGCAATACCTACAGCACGTTTTTCACGGATAACCGTTACACGCACTTGGCCAGGATATGTCATTTCAGTTTCAATGCGTGAGGCCAATGAAATCGCCAATGCATCGGCTTGATCATCGGTTACGCGATCCGCTTCAACCATAACACGCAATTCACGTCCCGCTTGAATAGCGAATGATTTAGATACGCCCGGATATTCCAATGCTAAGTTCTCTAAATCGCGCAAACGCTGAATGTAGGCTTCAACCACCTCGCGACGCGCACCAGGACGCGCTCCTGAAATAGCATCGCACACTTGAATGATCGGAGCAAGTAAGGTCTTCATTTCAACCTCGTCGTGGTGAGCACCAATGGCGTTGCAAACATCTGGCTTCTCGCCATATTTCTCAGCCAATTTCATACCCAACACTGCGTGTGGCAATTCGCTCTCGTCGTCTGGAACTTTTCCAATGTCGTGAAGCAATCCTGCTCTGCGCGCGGCTTTCGGATTCAATCCTAATTCGCTTGCCATAGTTGCGCAAAGGTTTGCTACCTCGCGGCTGTGTTGCAATAAGTTTTGTCCGTAAGATGAACGGTACTTCATTCGTCCTACCATGCGAACCAATTCGCTGTGTAGTCCGTGAATGCCCATTTCAATACACGTGCGCTTTCCAACTTCAACAATTTCTTCTTCGATGTTCTTGCGAACTTTCGCAACCACCTCTTCAATACGTGCTGGGTGAATACGTCCGTCTGTTACCAATTGGTGAAGAGAAAGTCGAGCAATCTCTCTACGCACAGGATCAAAACAAGAAAGTACAATCGCTTCTGGCGTGTCGTCTACAATGATTTCAACGCCGGTTGCAGCTTCCAGTGCGCGAATGTTACGTCCTTCGCGACCAATGATGCGACCTTTGATTTCGTCGTTTTCAATATTGAAAACAGAAACGCTATTCTCAACAGCATGCTCAACGGCCGTGCGCTGAATGGTTTGAATAACAATTTTCTTAGCTTCTTGATTGGCTTTTAATTTAGCCTCGTCTACAATGCCTTGAATTTGTGAAGCACATGCGTTACGCGCATCTTCCTTCAACATTTCCATCAACTGTGCTTTCGCGGCATCTGCAGAAAGTTTCGAAAGGTCTTCAAGTTGAGCAATGATTTTCTGTTGTGACTTCTCTAAATCAGCAGACTTCTTTTCATTCAATTCAATAACTTTCGTCGCATTTTCTTTTTGAGCTTCCGCCTCTTTTTCTTTGCGCTTAAGTTGCTCTTGCTGCTGTGAAATCTCGCGTTCGCGATTCTTAATGCGGTCTTCCGCTTGTTTCACTTTGTTGTTCTTCTCGCTAACCTCGCGATCGTGTTGCGACTTCAACTCCAAAAATTTCTCTTTGGCTTGAAGAATTTTTTTCTCTTTAAGGGTTTCTCCTTCTTTCTTCGCCTCTTCAATAATGCCGTCTTTCTTAGACTTTAACGCACCGTTTAAAACGAAATAAGTAAGAAGAGCACCACTGATTACTCCGGTAATTGAGCAAACAATAATCAATACACTGCCATCCATACGACAAAAAGTATTAGTGTTCCACATGCGGACGTTCGGGTCCGTTTCCTAAAGCAGAGGGGGGAGAGTATAGTGGACTAGTTCGCCAGGTATCCGTTCACGAGGTTCTCTAATGCTGAGAATTGCTCGGTATAATCGGGTGCGGCAGCTTCTTTTTCAATCACAACTTCTTTCTCAACAATGACTTCCTTTTCCACCACAACCTCAACGGTTTTCTCAATAACCTGAGCTGGGGTGTTGTTTAGTTTTGTTATGATTTGTAAAGCCGCCATGGCTAGTAAATCTCCTCTGTCTTTTACTCCATAGTTTTTCTGAAACAAGGAAACGGCCTCTTCCAATTGCGACTCTGCTTTGCGGATCGAAGCTTCTTCTGAAGCCTTCACCGAGAGGGGGTAGTTTCTACCAGCAATGGATATTTGTAAGGTTACTTCGCTCATTGTTCCACTATTTGTTTAATAGTAAAAGACATTCATCTATCTCTTTTACCAAAGCGTTGATTCTCTGCTTGGTTGAATGAACATGATCTATTTGTGTTTCATTCCTCAACGATTGGTTTGCTTCTAACTCTTCTATTTTAACAGTTAAGTCTTCAATCTGATCTTGAAGCCCCTTGTTTATTTTGTATACCGAAGCCAATTCTTCATTCACCTTAGCCAATGCTTGAATGGCATTGCGCTTGGCTTCACCCAGTTCGTGAATTTTTGCCGTAAGTGTTTCAAAGTGTTGAGCCGATTCCATAAATACGTATAGCTTTTGTTGAAGCAGCACAAAGTTAGTTAAAAAGAACCCAAGCCCCTGCGCTTTTTTTCCTCATCGGATGTGAATAAAATCGAACCGATTAAATCCTTTGAACACTTTTTCTGTGCACTTTGCAGCATGGTTTTCAGTAGTTTGAATTCAAGTCGATTTTTTATTCTTTCGTTTTCGTTAGTTGTTTTTTTTTTTTTTAAGTCTTATCAT
>CALCNZ010000301.1 GCA_937897625.1 uncultured Flavobacteriales bacterium | reverse complement strand
TGGAGATTATACCGTAAGTAGTTCTGAAAAGCTTTATGGCAACATGTATATGCAGGAAAAACTGTTGTATGCCTATGAGCAAAAAGCCAAAGGAACCAAGACGCTTATCTTCAACAACGGTATTAATACTTCGAAACAAGTGTTTCACTTGTTTCGTGAACAGGGCTATGAAATTCGTCATTTAGACAATACCCACAACGAGCAAGAACGCCGCGAAATTTTAGAATGGTTTAAAACGAAACCCGATGCCGTGTTGACATCTGTTTCTATTTTAACCACTGGTTTCGATGAACCTTCCGTTGAAACGATAATTATCAATCGCGCTACAAAATCACTTACGCTTTATCACCAAATGATTGGGCGCGGCTCTCGCATTTTCGGAGAGAAAAAAGAATTCACGGTCATTGATTTAGGAAACAACGCCAAGCGTTTTGGTTTGTGGGAGCAGCACATCGATTGGTTCGACATCTTCGCCCATCCGCACAATTACCTTGAAAGTATTGTGAGCGACGAGCAAATGTCGCGTGAAATGAAATATGAAATGTCTCCCGAAATTCGAGATATGTTCGCGCTATCTCCGGTTATTGATTTCGATATTAAAGAAGAGTATTTGCGAATTACACGTTTGGGTGGAAAAGGGAAAAGTGTACTCGATAAAAGCATGCTTCAACACGCAACTATAATTCAGGAAAACGCACCAACATTAGACCGCGCCTTCGAACTTTTGAAAATTCTCGATCAAGACATCAAGAGCCGCATGAAGCAATACAGCTATTGCATTTCAAAAAGCACCGAAAGTTATTTGGATTGGCTGAAAGAAGAATACATTCGAAAACTTCGCTTAGATCTTGGCAATTATTACAACAGTTTAATGCTCGATACCGCAGAATAATAAACGTTAAGTTGAAAGTGGATATCTGCTCAACGGCACCATCTTTAAATCTGAAAACTTTCCTTCCAACATTAAAAAATGTGCCGCCACGCCAATCATGGCTGCGTTGTCTGTGCAATATTTAAACGGCGGAATAAACACTTCGACACCGTTGTTCGAACCGTATTCTAGCAATTGCTTGCGTAACTCGCTATTCGCTGAAACGCCACCACAAATGGCTATTTGATTCAACTGAGTTAGGGTCAAACCTCTCTGAATTTGACGCAACAAATATGTTACAATTGTATGTTGAAAGGATGCACACAAATTTGATTTTTCCTCTTCAATAAAATTGTGATTTATCTTTTGATTGTCACGCAAGAAATAAAGCAACGAAGTTTTCAATCCGGAAAAACTAAAATTCAATCCTTCCACTTTTGGAATGGGAAAAGAGAATTTTTTCGCGTTGCCCTGTTGCGCAATTTTATCAAGCAATGGTCCACCTGGATAATCTAGACCTAAAACTTTTGCGGCCTTATCAAAAGCCTCACCAGCCGCGTCGTCAATGGTTTCTCCAATCACTTCCATGTGAACGGGTGAATGAACAACAACCAGCTGTGTATGTCCACCACTAACTGTTAAATTCAAAAAAGGAAACGAAGGTCGCCTCTCGCAATCATCAGCTAGGTGCGCCAATATATGAGCTTGCATGTGATTTACGCCAACTAAGGGAATTTCTAAAGCAAGACTCAAACTTTTCGCGAATGAAATTCCAACCAACAAAGACCCCATTAATCCGGGACCTTGTGTAACCGCAATGGCTTCCAAATCGCGCAGCTCTTTTCCCGCGGTTTTCAAAGCGGCATGCACCACGGCGGTAATCATGGTCTGATGCGCTCGACTGGCAATCTCTGGAACAACTCCACCGTATTGCGTATGCTGCAATTGAGTTACCACTTCATTGGATAGAACTTTCGTCCCAAACAAAACAGCAGCCGATGTTTCGTCACAGCTACTCTCGATGGCCAAGATTAATTTGTCTCCCATTTTATTTGGACGAAGGAGCCACCATCATTTTATTGAAATTCTCGGTTGAAGCAGATGCACGCTCAGAATCGTTCTTCATGAAATAGACTAACGATTGAATATCGCTGTCGGCATTCGCTTCATAAAATTGCCCCATACCTTCCACGCCTAAAACCATAAAAGCTTCAGCGAAAACATAAGACTCGACGATGCTCTTTGCAGAAACATAACTCTGATACATTTCATTCTGAACAGGAGAAAGTGTTTTCGGATCGAGTAATGACAATTTATTTCGTGCATCGAAAGTGGCATATGAGCGATTCACAACACGAAGTAAATTCCCTGAGTTTTGCCCTGAAGTCTTCATGTCTAAAACATTCAAACTATCTACCGCCGTTCCAAAGCCTGAATGCCAAACATCTGTTTTGACAACTGCTTGCTTAACTGAAGAGTTCTTTTCTTTCAAATATTCAATAATCTTATCCAACACCAAGGCACTTCCAAACTTCTGTAAATCAATTTGAACCTTTGGATTATTCTTGCGAATACGTGTAGACTTGTAGACTCCATTTTCTTCAACGTCTTCAACATCTACATTGGCCACGTACATTCCTGTAAAACCTTTCAAAGAATCTATATTCGGAACCTTCGGCGTGGGGTTCAACAGCTGTGGCAACCACGCTAACTGTGCGGGAGAAAGTGTAAAATCCCAACTTCCACCCGATCGATAATTGAATTCTCTTGCCATGGTTAACATTACGCCCATAATGCGGTTCTGATCAACGAATTCAAAGAAACCTGTTTCAGCTTGAGCATCGTTGTATTGCATACAAGTACTTTGCGGATTGCTCGCATCTATGTGTATACGAACAGCATTTTCTATTGAATCGAAAGCAAATGAATAGTCGGTGGTATCGCCAACAACACTCACGGTGTATTTCATTCCTAAAAAATCGCGATCGTAATCTCTTCCTATCAAAGCGTCTGCTGGCTTGTTTTTATTTCCACACGACTGAACTAACAATCCAGCGATTAGAAGAGTGAAAAGAAGGAAAGATGCATTTTTTTTCATGACACAAAAATAAACTGAATAACTTTACTTCATGGTGAATACTTCAAGAATACTTAACTGTACTCTGCTCTCCTTTTTGCTGTTGGTTGAATATATTTCCTACGGGCAAATACCAACATCGAACAGCAATTTCGTTCATCCAGACTTTGACTATTACTCCGTTGAAGCCCATGCAAAAAAAGCACCGCTGTCGGGAGCATTTTTAGACATGTTAAGCACCGATGTGATTCAATTTGAATTCGATGTTCAAACTTCACCGGACAACGACTTGTACTATTCTGTTTTTCATTGTGACCCGTATTGGAACTTCGATGATTCGAATCCCTCCGATGTCATTCAAGGGTTTACGAGCCAGCGCGTTCCTTACCCCGAAAACTCTATTCACACCACAGCCGTTTTCGACCATTACCGTTTTGAATTGCCAAACACCATGACACGTTTCATTCAATCTGGAAACTATTATGTGGTTGTTCATGAAGGAAGTGAGTTTAACGAATCGAGCATGCGCTTGGGATTTCGAATGGTTGTTTTTGTTGAAGGTGATCATGGATTGAATGCCACCATGACCATAAAAAATGCTTCAACGGTTGTTCATCTTCAGTCGCACCAAGAAGTAGACTTTTCAATTTCGCTTGCCAACGCACCTGTTTACGACATGAGCAAAGTTATTCCGGTGATTCTTCAAAATGGAAGATGGGAAGATGGTAAAATGAACTTCTACCCCACCTACATTGCTCCCAACAATGTCCTGATTTACGATTATTCAAACGGTGAAAATGAATTTCCTGGAAGCGGAGAATGGGAAGCATTTGAAACAAAAGATTTACGATTGAACGGATACAATGTGCAGAACTACGTTCGAATAGACAACGAGAATCACATCTACCTCTACCCCAGTCAAAACGAGATGAACCTCGCTTATACCAGTCGCTCCGACCTGAATGGTGCAAGTCTAATTTCGAGTGAAATTTATGAAGACGATGATTTAACAAGTGATTACACTTTCGTGCATTTCGAATTGAATTCACCCGAGCTACCCAACAAAATTATACTTGAATGTGGAAGTGAACTCAACCGAACAATTCAATGCGAATACAGCGAGATTAAAAAAGCGTATCAAGCTACACTGTATCTGAAACAAGGAGTCTACAATTATAGATTTCGCATTGAACCAATGAACGA
This sequence comes from uncultured Flavobacteriales bacterium, assembly GCA_937897625.1. Lineage (GTDB taxonomy): Bacteria > Bacteroidota > Bacteroidia > Flavobacteriales_D > Sanyastnellaceae > CAIZGX01. The sequence goes on along the minus strand of CALCNZ010000301.1, from coordinate 1,913 downwards.
TTTTGAAGAAATTAATTTCGCCGAAGGGAATCATTCCGCAACTGAAAACAACTACCAGTTGCTCGTCTATTACTTTGATCGAAATGTGGGATTTTACAAATGCGGAGGGAACTTCATTCAAAATTCCCGGAGGAATTAGTCTTTGTCGTAATTGAAATCTTCTTCCTTCCACTCTTTTCTTCCACGCCTCCAGATTTTATATTGTTGAAATTCTTCCTTCACAAAAATTAGGAATTCGTATTGCGTGCTTTGACGAATGAATTCATCGCTTACATGCATAAAGTCTATGAAGGCATCGAACTCTTCATTCGTGAGTTCAATAATATCGTAATCTACATACAAATGAAAAAGCTCTTTCAGCAAAGCCCTTTTTCTGTCCTCATATTCCATGCGAGAAACCTCAAGTTTACTTCTCTCGCGCTTACTGAACTGTTGATATAAAAAGGTAATGGGACTTTGAAGTGTTGCCGTTTTAAATTGATTGTCGTCGAAACCAAGCCCGCGCAAATCTTCTTCAATGGCTTCCAAATCACGCTGCGAAATAAATTCAACAACGGGAAGCATGTAGGTTCGATCGTCGAGAAAAATAGTCGGGCGATAAACCTCCTTCAACAAAGAATCTTTCATGCACAATTGTCGCGTGTAATAGCTCAAAGCGGTAATGCTCAGTGTATCCGTCTTTTCGCAAACAATGGTATAGAAGCCGTTTGAATTTCCGAAACTTCCTGTTTTCGTTCTATTGTTAACAATAATTGCGTTTGGAATGCCTTGTCCATGCGGATCACGCACTCTTCCTTCTATTCGAATGGTCTGAGCATATCCAAGAATGGAAAGAAGTAAAAAGAAAAATAGACTGACACTCCTCATGTAGCGAAGGTAACGAAGAATTGAAAACTATATTGAAACCTCACTAAATTCGCAACATGAAAAAGTTTCTATTCACACTTCTCGGAGCCATTGCATTTGCAAGTTGCACGGTGCTTCCTCATGAAAAAAAATCAACCGAGACTCTTACGAATTTAAAAAAAGATGTATCAACTTTAGCTAGCGACGATTTTGAAGGTCGCGCTATCGGCACTCCTGGCGCAGACAAAGCAGCAGGATATATTCAAGATCAATTTTTAAAAATTGGATTACTTCCAAAAGGAACACTCGGTTTCTTTCAAGCGTTCTCATTTATTCCGCAAGGGCACGGACAAGTTCATCAGGTAGGCGACAGCTTGAAAATGGGAAAATCATTGGTGAAGGAAATCAACGGGAAAAATGTTGTCGGTTACATCGACAACGGCGCAGCAAATACCATCATCATTGGCGCGCACTACGACCACTTGGGTTATGGCGATGAGAACAGTTTATGGACTGGAGAGCGAGCGATTCACAACGGGGCAGACGACAACGCAAGCGGTGTTTCTGCTATGCTAGAGTTGGCTCGTAAATTAAAGGCAGACAAATCTGCTTCAACAAATAAATACAACTACCTCTTCATTGCATTTAGCGGTGAAGAAAAAGGATTGTGGGGAAGTAATTACTTCAGCAAGAATCCAACGGTTGATTTAGCAACCGTGAATTGCATGATGAACATGGATATGGTTGGAAGGTTAAATGCAGAACATGCGCTGTCTATCAGTGGAACAGGAACCTCTCCAGAGTTTGAAACCTGGCTTACAAAAAACAACAAAACAAAATTCAAGTTGCTTTTCGATAAAAGTGGCATCGGTCCAAGCGATCACTCTTCATTTTATAATATGGGTGTGCCGGTATTGCACTTCTTCACCGGCCAGCATAGCGACTACCACAAGCCCAGCGATGACTTCGATAAAATCAATTACGAAGGTTTGAATGAAGTAGGTATTGGTAATGGTAACTATGCAATTACCGGATATCCTGCATTCATGTTCAAATTGACTGATTAC
>CALCNZ010000300.1 GCA_937897625.1 uncultured Flavobacteriales bacterium | reverse complement strand
ATATATTTATAACATCACCTGATTCGTTAAAGCGAAAGATTCTAAGTTGACGAGATACACATTGAAATTCACTAGTATAGGTTTCATAGACCCCAGCAGCAAAAATATCGTTTGAATTTGAGTCCGAACAAAATACACCTGGTAGACCACTTTCAGGGTTTGACGCTAGGCTCTGAAGATTCTTGTGCCAAACTAAATTGAAATTATCATCCAATTTAATTAGGTCGTAAGCAGTACCTTCGACTTGAAATAAATACCCGCCATTGATTTGATTAAGGCCGTTTCCACCTAAGGCATAATTGTAGCCTAAAAGTGGAATACTCTGCTCTATGCTCATAGACAAATCACTATTCACCCTGCAAATTTTCAAAACACTCGGAGTTGCTTCTTCAATAAGTGATAGGTATGTATAATTGTTCTTTTGAAATACACTTGAGATATTTGTATTTACAGTGCTCGTATCCATGACATAATGCCAATAGGTTTGAGAAAAACCAAACATTGGCGAGCAAATTAGAAGAAGGAGAATAAGTCTTTTCATACCGGTAAATTTTGTAAATTAAAAGTACCCGCATATATCATCGGCTCGACACCAATTCGTGCCAAAATTTACCATTCTAAAAAACTGCGCAGTTTTTTCGAGCTTCATTTTTGAAGGTTTTCAGATTTTATAAGGGATGTGGAAGATTGAGGGCGGAGAAAAATCCGTAGAAATACCTAGGGATTTATTTCAATATGAAAAAAATTAAACATCTAAATTTCAGGGGATTAAATTTTAAAGGGGTTAGAAAGGAAATTAATGGAATTTCATGGATGGAAATGAACGTGCTATTTGTGCTAATTTCGGGAGGAACGCCTAACTGTAACAAAACACGATACGTGAAAATTAATAGAATCGCTTTCTTATTCATTCTTATTTCCTTCGCAGGGCTGGTTTCGTGCAAGAAGCCACGACAATTCCTGGGCGGAAGTAATTACCATGTTTTAATTAAGCTCTTAAACATGAAGTATTACGGTGATCGGAGTGAAGAGACGGTAAATGATTTTCTGAAGAAAAGACACTATCACTACGACTACAGTTTTTTGGCAATCGATTCTTTGTACGACTTGCACAAAGAACCGAAATACAACAATATTATAATCCCTGAAAACATTCCGCTCGACAGCATGAATTGGTCCTTGATACAGGTCCGCATATTTAATCCAGACGGCAGTTTTTACAATTCGCTAGCGCAGTGTTCAGGCGACTTCGGCGACGAGAAATACACGTTCGATTTTCCAATAATTAAAAACGAATGCTCGTTCAAAAACGAAAAGTTAGAACTGAAAAACGAATTCGATTTAATGCACATCGATTCGAAGACATCTTCTCAAATCCTCAACGAAGCAAAAAAATACAAATACATTTTGTTTGTGTATTGGAACATTCAAACCAACTACTTCTCTGAACGCATTCTGCGCAGTGTTTCAAAATTGAAAAGAAAACACCCGAATGAAGTTATTGTTATCTTGGTGAATCACGACAGTGGAGAAAAGAAATCGAATTTCTACGACTTGTAATAAAAACTAATATTCGCACTCCAACATGACCTACCTACAATACGCTAACTATATCGGATCCGGAACAGAGTTCTTGGCAATTGCAGCGGCTCTTATCTTTAAAACGTATCGCACCAAATTCGGATTGATTATTTTTCTAATGCCGCTTAGCTCGTGCATTGCCGATTCACTTGTCCTCTATTTCCATGTTCCCAGATACATACCAACCGGAATGATTTACGGCATCTTTGATCTTTTCAACACGTTTGCTTTCTTCAAAATCATTGACGTTTTTTCAAAGATTGAATTAAAAGTAATTCTCTTGATAAAAATTATTTTCGCAGCAGTTCTTGTTTCCACATCTATTGAAATATTAAAAACTAAATTTTGCTATGAAGATATCTCTAGTGGAATTTCGCACCTATTCAACGGCTTCCTCGGCATACTCGCTGCTTACAGACTGATTCAACTTACAGCAAAAGAGAAAAAAGGCTTCTCCCATTTCTTTTATGCTAACCTAAGCGTTACCATTTTCAATCTCCTTCTTTTCTCACCTTTAATTGGAGAGCACTTGCTTCAAAACCGTCACGTTGAATTTGACTTCTGGAAAATAATCGTCATTTGGATTCCCATAGGAAACATCATTCGAAACTTAATGCTCACCCATCTCTTTTATCTGAGAAGAAATGTTACTTCATGAATACAGTTGAATTCACGGTACTTGCTGGAGTTGTAATTGCTGCGTTAGCGCTTTTGCTGGTGGGTATTCTGCTATTCGCCATGCGCAAGGTTATTCAAAATGCCAAACAAGAAGAGTCGCACAAAACGGAATTGCAGAAAGCCATTATTGTTACGCAAGAGTCTGAACGCGAAGAAATGGCCAACAACCTTCACGACGACATTGGCCCGCAATTGAACATTCTTGCACACAAGCTTATTGAACAAGACTCTAACCTCTACCGCACTTCCTTCCAACGTGAAGAAATGAACGAGATTCAACACATTGTGGAAACCCTTACCCTTGATCTGCGCAGATACACCACGGCTATCTTCCCGCATGCGGTGCGCACGCAAGGACTTATTGCCGCGCTTCGAATTACCCTTCAACACTTTCAACCGCAATGGGAAATAACTTTTCAATCGGCCATGTCGGAAGACAAGGTCTTCCCCGACTCGTTCGCCCTTCCTGTTTTTCGCATCTACAACGAACTTCTGAACAACCTAGCGAAACACGCCAAACCCGGACAGGTAGATGTTGAACTGTATTTCAACTACAACCAATTCATTGTTCACATAGACCACAACGGAGATGGACTTACGCAAAAAGAATTCATGCACCACGCTCATCAAGCCAAAGGACGCGGGTGCTCTTCCATACTGAACAGAATAGACCAATTGCACGGCACCATTCACTTTTGGAACAACATAGAAATTTCGAAAATAACCATTGACATTCCGTATGAGCAGCCCAAAAATTAAAGTCGTCTTGGTCGACGATCATACCATTTTGCGAAACGGTATCAAAAGCATTTTATCGAAAGACTATAAAAAGCGCTTCGACATTGTGGCTGAATACTCCAATGGAAAAGAGTTCTTAAACGATTTAGAAAATGTCTTATTCGATGTGGTGCTGCTGGATTTAAACATGCCGGTTAAAGGTGGAGAAAACACGTTGGAAATACTGCAGCTCTCTCATCCGAATGTAAGATCCATTGTTCTTACCCAGCTAAGTATGGACTACATGGTTGAATCGTGCGCACGTTTGGGTGCGCGAGCTTTTCTTCCGAAAGAAGTAAAACCGTTGGAACTGAAACGTGCCATTGAAACCGTGCATGCCGATGGCTATTATTTCAATCAATTGTTTTCGGAAGAAACGTTGCAGAATGTGTCTTCACGAAAAAAGAAAAACGAGCAACTTACCCTTCAGGAAAAGCGCGTGTTGCGACACATTGTTAGCGGATCTACATCGAACGAGATTGCAGATTTACTCGGACTAAGCGAAAGCACCATTAAGAGCCATCGCGAGAACATTCATCGAAAACTAAACACTTCCAATCCGTATGAATTGGCGACTTATTGCATTCGACATGGGATTGTTTTGGAATGACCATTGCGAAGCAAGAATGCCCGAAGGGCGAATGTGCAAGCACGAATGCACTTCGTGCGAATGCTTCGCGAATGTCTTCGACGATTTTAATTACGCAGTAGGAATTATGCAA
>CALCNZ010000299.1 GCA_937897625.1 uncultured Flavobacteriales bacterium | reverse complement strand
ATCTAGAGGAATGTCTTCAACCCTATACAATCTATCTTTCCGATACCATTCTTTTGAATCCATGTCGTAAGGCACCTTGTCTATATAGATTTCTTTCACCACTTCAACCGGAACCTCTTTGACGACTTCTTTTTCAACTATTCTCTCAACCACCTTCTCTACTTCCTTCTCAACAACTCTTTCAACCACAATAGGCGCTGGCTGAGGAAAATACTTCCAACGCGCTTCTTCGAAATGCCAATAAATGCAATTACTGTTGTAGTAATACGGCTTCACCAATTGCGAAAGCATGGTGCGCATCATCTCTACTCCTATTCCTGTTGTGAATCGAATGCCATATAAGAATTTCAATTCAGCCAACTGCAATGGATTCACACGCATTGGATATTCTGGCTTCCAACTTAAAAATTGTTCGTCATACAAGACTCTCGCCTGATGCAATTGAATTCCCATGGCTTCAATGTCCTTCCAATAAACCAAATCTCCCGGCAACTCTTCGAAGCAATGCTTCAACGGTTCATTTCGATTCATTCCAACCACATTCAACGCGGTCTTCAATTCAGTGCGTATGCTCGACATACTTGCTCCAGCTCTTGAAGCAAAATTGAAGGTCTTCGCACCAATGGTATTCGCCAAGTGTGAAAGTTGATTCACGGCATAACTTCCACTTACGGCAAACTGCGCAAGTATGACGTTAATCTGCTTGAAATACTGCTGCTCGGCTCTAGTCAAAACCTTATCAATAGGCAAACCACAAGTATCCTCTCCATCGGTTAAAACGAAAATGGTCTTTTCATTCGCTCCACTGTTTAATGTTGTTTCCAAGGCATCTTTCATGGTGTTGAACAACGGCGTACCCTTGGTTGCATGTATTCCTCGAATAAATCGAAGGCAATCCATTCTATTCGTTCCAAATGGAAAATATTCCGATTCTCCTCCACAGCTATTGCGCAGCAAGCGAACGGCGACCTCTGTGCTGTTATCAATTAAAGGAAAGATATCTTTTTCAAAAAGTTCCTTCGCAACTTCAAGCCGCGTTGAACCTGCCAAAAGATCGTCCATACTTCCACTGTCGTCGAATACAATTTCAAAATAAGCGTGTGCCATAGGTAAATGATTTATTTACCGTCGAAAGTATTGGGTTGGGGAATGCGGAATTAAATTGTTGAAAACTCTTTCGCGAAGCGAACGAGGGCGATTTCAATCGCGAGGGCATATAGCTATGCGAGGGTCTTAAAAGACGAGGGCCTTCGGCGAAGGCGATTAACATCAGAAGCCCTCGCTGTAAGCCTTCGTTTCGCAGAAACCCTCGCAACTCTTGTTGCCCTCGTTTCAAAGAAACCCTCGCAAAGCCTTTTGCCCTTGCTAAGCATTCGTCCTTCGGACATTATTTCGCTAGAAATTACTACCTTCATATCATGCTAAAGAAATTAATTCAAACATTAAAATCGTCGAACTTCATTGCTGAATGTCCGCATTGCAGCGAAGAGCTTGAACTGAAAGAGACCGAGATCTTTCAAGACGATGAGTTCTCGCCGTTGGCGTTGGAATGGTATGAACAGCAACTGGAATTTATTCGCGAGAAGAAAGCGGAATTAAAAGAACTGAAAGAGAAAGGCGCTTCGAAATCGGAGAAAGGTGCGAAGGCGGTGAATGTGGGATTCATCTTGGAACGACTCACTCCTACGCTGCCTTCATTCAAATTCAACAGAAACGATTGTCGTTCGTTGTTCGATCCAATAGACTATGTCATCTTCGAAGGGCTTTCGCAAAAAGGAAAAGTAGACAAGATCTTTTTCGTGGACGTGAAAACTGGGAATGCGCGACTTTCGAAAAAACAAAAGGCTATTAAAGAAGCCGTGGAAAACAATCAACTTAAATTCAAGACCTATGGCCAGTAATCCGATAGTAGATTTCTTTCAGCAGCTGCGCCGACTCTTCGGGTATTGTCAGTGTTGCGACACTGTCTTCCGTTTGAGCGATTGTAAGATTTATCATCAGACCAAACCGGAAGCCGATTGGAAAGACGCGCTCGACAAGCAAATGGAAAAGCTCGACCGCATGGAAGAAAAGATTATGGAGAAGATCGAAGCTGCCCGCGAAGTGGCTCGTGAGTCGGGAAGAAAAGACGCGAAGAAACTCATTAAGAAAATTGATCCTATCTTCTCGCCTCTTCGCCTCGATGCGAACGATGCAAAGGTGCTGTTTCATCCGGTCGACTTCCTGGTCTTCAACGGCATGCACAACGACTACATCAAGAACCTGATATTCTTAGATCAGTTCACCACCACTCCATCGCAACTTCAACTTCAAAACAGTGTCATAGATTGCATCGACAATCGCCAGTACGAATGGCTAACGATGCATGTGGGGGAAGATGGGGAGATTAGGTAGAACTGCGTAATTGGAAAATCGAAGATTTTATTCCTACTTCGTAATTCCTATTTCATAATTGGAAAATCGTAGATTTTA
>CALCNZ010000298.1 GCA_937897625.1 uncultured Flavobacteriales bacterium | reverse complement strand
CCATGCGGTTTGCGGTCCAGGATCTGGTCCTGTTCCGAATCCTCCGCATTGATTGTCGTTGTCGTCCCAATAGTTTGAATCGAAAATCATGAACCCGTTGCTTTGGGTTAAGGAATTGAAAGCTGAACTTCCTCCAGCGCATGAACCTCTCGATGTAACAGCATTGCTTGGAACCGTGTTCGGTCCGCGGTACTCCCAAACCCCAATGTTTGAATTGCTACCGTTTGTCCATGTCGTTGGAAGGCCAGCGGAAAAATCCCACGTGTAAAGAGGAACACCCAGCACTTGCCCAAAGGATTGAATTTGCCAAAGTAAGATAAGGCTCAGCGTTATTAAGGCTCGGTTTAGCATTTGCTCAAAAATAGGGCAACCCTCTTGAACAAACAAGATTAAAAATTACGAATTATTGAAGAAAAGAGTGTTAAAGAATTTTATCGAATTCGATCGGGATTATTCTTCAAAAAAGAATCCCAACTTTTGTAATTTCCCTTTGCGGCCAAGGGTGAACTTGTCTGGAAATAATGGCAGACAGCGGCTGCTACACCATCGGTGGCGTCCATTTTTTTTGGCATGTCTGCCTGATTAATTTTCAAGATTTGTTGAAGCATGGCTGCAACTTGCTCTTTCGATGCGTTTCCGTTTCCAGTTATGCTTTGTTTTATTTTACGAGGAGCGTATTCTACTACGGAGAGCTTGTGGCTGAGCGCTGCGGCAATGGCCACACCCTGAGCTCTTCCCAATTTCAGCATTGATTGTACATTTTTCCCGAAGAAGGGAGCTTCAATGGCTAATTCATCTGGATGGTATTCTTCTATGATTTCAACGCATCTGGTGAAAATCTTTTCCAGCTTTAACGCATGATCAGAAATCTTGTCCATGCGAACAACATCCATCGCTAGTAAAGTCATTTTTTTATCTTCCACCCGAATGACACCGTATCCTAAAATACTGGTACCTGGATCAATTCCCAAAATGATTCGTTCTTTTGTGCTCAAATGAATTTACTTTGAAGTTCAAAGGTAATCTGTTTCGTGAAAGACACTCCTTCCAAAATAACGATCGTAGTTCCTTTTCGGAATATTCATGGCGAAGATCATTTCGCGGAAACTTCGTTTTCTGTTTTTTTAAATTCATTGAAGCTCGTTTCGAATTGTGTTGAAGAAGTGATATTAGTGAATGACCATTCTACTGATAATTCCTCAGAGCGCGTTGCTTCTTTCGAAATCAACAATTGGAATTTACTCGCACTTCAAAACGAAAAAAGTGGAAAAAAAGCAGCACTCGAGTGCGGTATTCAAGCGGCGAAAACAGAATACACCTGGACCCTCGATTCCGATGTTGAGCTCACAAATTTTGACCCCATTCGTTTTCGCATCTTTCAAATGAATTTGAATGAAGATTTAACTATTCTTCCTGTTTTCATGAAAACAGGAAAACGGCTGCTAGACTTTGCGCAATCAAACGAATGGCGATACATGCAATTCCTTACGCGCTTTAGCGCTCGGATTAAAATGCCCATGATGTGCAACGGCGCAAACCTCATTTTCAAACGCTCGGTTTTCCTTCAACACATAAATTCTCACAAGTCTGTTTCTAGCGGAGACGATCTGTTTTTAATGTCACAAATTTTAAGAGTGAAGGGTGAAATTGGATTGGATTGGAATGGATTTTCAGACATTACAATTTCGCCTGTTAAGACCATGAAAGAAGCGCTTGCTCAGCGCTTACGCTGGGCGGGAAAGACCACCAAACTTCCATTAACTAAGTCTACTATTCTGCATTTTATTTTTGCGCTTTTTAGCCTCCTTCACATTATAGCTTTGGTGATTGTCCGTCGCGCTGGGCAACGGAACCAATATGGCGGGACGTCCGG
>CALCNZ010000297.1 GCA_937897625.1 uncultured Flavobacteriales bacterium | reverse complement strand
GTGCCTTCGAAGTACACGAACATTTTATTTCCTAAAATATTCGTAGCTCCGCCAATGGCCGCGGTTTCTTCATCGGTTAAACCTAAATTACTCTGACGAAATTCACTTTGTTTGTTGAAACAAACCACCTGAATTTTATCGTCGAGCTGAACGTTAAAAAACTTTTGAAGCCTTGTTTTTTCTTGCTCGCAATAAAGCAGCGCTCTTTCAGCTATTTGCTGTCCGCCTTGATAATAGTACACTTCAAAGTGTTCGCCCGGAAAAAAAGACCAGTCAAATGGTTTGTGTTGAATGCGGTTTTTTCCAAAGGAAACATTGGAACCTCGGTAAAACTGTGCTTGACCTGCAATTGAGCTCAGTACCAACAGTACGAATAGAAAATAAAATGTTGGTCCCTTTCCGCGAATCATAGAACCAAAGTACGCGTATTTTCGCAAACATAAAATACCTCGTCGCAATGAATATTCAATCTTTTCAATTCAACGCCTTTTCTGAGAATACGCATGTCATCTGGAACAGTGAAAAACAAGCAATTATTATTGATCCAGGAATGAGTAATCGCATAGAAGAATCTGAGTTTCTTTCTTGGTTGAAATTGGAAGGATTAACCGTTGTAGATGTGTGGCTCACGCACTGCCACATTGATCACATTATGGGATTGGATTTTTGTTTTCGTGAATTCGGTTTGAAGGGAATTGCGCATGAACTAGATCAGCCCAATATTGAACGAAGTGAATTGGTCGCAGGTATGTATGGCATTCCATATACTGCAGGACCAGAGCCGGAATATCTTCTTCAAGAAGGAAAAATGAATAGACACGGTTTTGAAACAGATGTGCTTTTTGTTCCTGGACACAGTCCCGGTCATGTAGCTTTTTATTTCAATGAATTGAATGTGGTGTTCAGCGGAGATGTGTTGTTTGAAAGAAGCATTGGACGTACCGATTTGCCAGGCGGAGATTTCGACACGCTAGCTACTTCCATTCGAACAAAAATGTATGCACTTCCTGAAGAAACCGTTATCTATAGCGGGCACGGAGACACCACCACCATTGGCGAAGAGAAAAGAGAGAATCCTTTCGTGAAAGGAGAATAATTACTTTTTGTAATTTTTTTCGTAGCAGGAAATCCAATCCTGTACAGTCATCTTCTTCGCCAATTCCGATATTAAATTGTACGGAATATCTTCCATTTTTTTGAAGCGGACACACGACTTCCCCATGTCTAATTTCGACTTGCAGTGCTTTGGATATTCTGAAACGAACCATTCTAAAAGATCAGGCTTCGCATACATTCCCATGTGATATATCGCAATGAAATTCTTTTGTGAAGCCATAGCCAAAAATGGAAGCGGCAATTTCGGATCGCAGTGATATCCGTCTGGGTAAAGCTTATGCGGAACCACATAGCCAATCATTCCATAGCTGAGTTGTTCTTCAAATCCTTTTGGAAGATTTTTCTTGAAAAGCATTTGTAATTTTTCAATTACAACCTTTCTTTCTTCAGGAAGTGCTTGAATATATTCGCTAACGCCCATTAGTCTTTCTTTGTTGATTTTTCGAATTTATTCAAAACATCTTTCAGCATATCTACCTGAATGTTCTGAATTTCCAATAAGTCTTGTTGTTGGTGTAAAATCAAATGATCAATTTTCTCATGAAGCATTCGAATCTCTAATTCCGCCTTCAAATTAATCATGTAATCTTTCTTTGCACGTGTTCTGTCTTTTTCTTCTTGTCTATTCTGACTCATCATAATAACGGGCGCTTGTAGTGCGGCAATGCAAGAGAGAATTAGATTTAAAAAGATAAACGGATAAGGGTCGAAAGGACGTGATACAAGAACAAAAACATTGGTGATTATCCATACAAACAAGAACACGCCGAATGCAATAATGAAGGTCCAGCTTCCACCAAAGGTGGCTACATTATCTGCCAATCGCTGGCCAAACGTGTAGGTGGTATTGTCTTCAAATTCTATTTTATCGGCAAGCGTAGTTTCATTGCTTATTGAAGTGAGCACGGCTCCTTCCAATTCAGAAATTGCGAGACGCTCTCTGTCCAATAGCGTCCGTAAATATTTTTCACGAAACACATTCAATTCAGAAATAGCTAACTGAGAATCGGTGGTGAAATTTGGATTTTCGAGTTGAATTAAATCAAAAATATTCGGCTGAATAATGTGCCCCGTAATTCGTTCAGCAATAGAAAACGATTTGTTTGAAATATCGCTTTGAAAGGTTTTCATGGGTTTGAAATTTCAAGCAATGTACAAGCGAAATATTTTCTAAATGTATTTCTGAACGAAATCTTTGCAATAATCCTCAATGAGATTTCGCACCCTTCGAAATTCATTCGTTATTTCTTCTTCGGTTCCAACGGCCTTTGCAGGATCGGGGAAATTGTAATGGAATTTTTCTGCCTTCGAAGGGAAATACGGACAACGTTCTTTCGCATTGTCGCAAACGGTAATCACAAAATCGAAAGGGATGTGTGTGTATTCATTCACGTTATTCGAGGTATGATTGGAGATGTCAATTCCCACTTCGTTCATTGTTGAAATGGCACGTGGATTCACACCGTGTGTTTCAACGCCGGCGCTGTATACGTTGACTTTTTCTCCGGCGTAATGACGAAGAAATCCTTCGGCAATCTGACTTCTGCAGCTGTTTCCCGTGCAGAGCACCAAAATATTTTTCATACTGAATAGTATTTTTTCTTGAGGAACAAACTGGCTTTCACCAACAGAATAAGAACGGGCACTTCCACCAGTGGACCAATGACACCCACGAATGCCTCTGCTGAATGAATTCCGAAGACTGCAATTGACACGGCAATGGCCAATTCAAAATTGTTTCCAGTTGCGGTAAAAGAGATGGCAGCATTCTTCGCGTAGTCTACACCCATTGATTTGTTCACGAAGAAGCTCACGAAAAACATGAGTGCGAAATAGATGACCAGCGGAACGGCAATGCGCAAAACATCGAGCGGTAATTCCAAAATTTTATCGCCCTTCAAACTAAACATTAATACAATGGTGAAGAGCAACGCGTAAAGAGTAATGGGTGAAATTTTCGGAATGAATTTGCGGTTGTACCATTCTTCTCCTTTCGATTGAATGAGGAAATAGCGAGTGAGAAATCCAGCGAGAAATGGAATTCCCAAATAGATCAAAACGCTTTGTGTGACTTCACTCATAGGTACCGAAACACTGAAGCTTCCGAGTCCAAATGTGTTCGGAAGAACGTTAATGAAGAGCCATGCATAGAAAGAATAAGACAGCACCTGAAACACGCTGTTCAATGCAATAAGCAGCGCGCCGTATTCTCTGTTACCTCCAACCAAATCATTCCACACAATAACCATAGCAATGCATCGCGCGAGTCCGATAAGAATTAATCCAACCATGTAATGCGGCTGATCGCGCAGGAACACGATGGCTAAAACGAACATGAGAATGGGACCAACGATCCAATTCAAGAATAACGAAAGGGTCATTACTTTTTTGTCTTGAAACGACTTCGGCAGAAGACTGTAATTCACTTTTGCTAAGGGCGGAAACATCATGAGAATGAGTCCGACTGCCAATGGAATATTGGTTGTTCCAACTGAAAAACTATTGGTGATGTTTGCGATACTTGGAAAGAAATAGCCAAGTCCAACGCCTACAGCCATAGCCAAAAAGATCCACAGTGTTAGGAAGCGATCGAGAAATTTTAGTTTGGGTTGCATAGAAAATGATTTCAAAGGTTCTGCTAAAGGTGCTTTGCAAGGTCTTTCAGAAGGTGCTTCGCAAGGACGCTTCGCGTAGCGACCTTCCACAGGACCTTTCGCAGAACCTTGTATCACACCTTTCGCAGAACCTTCCAAAGGACCTTGTATTACACCTTACAAATATACCCCATAAAAAAAGGCTTCCGAAGAAGCCTTTCTCTGTACCCAGAGTGGGAATCGAACCCACATGCCCGAAGACACACGATTTTGAGTCGTGCGCGTCTACCAATTCCGCCATCTAGGCATTTCCTCTCTTTTGAGGTGTGCAAATATAAACACGTTTTTTACTTTCCAACTACTGCTCTGAAAATATCTAAGATATTTCCCCAAAGCATAAGTCCTAAAAGAAGCACCATTCCCACGATTTGTGCCCTTTCAAGAATCTTTTGACTCACTGCTTTTCCTGTAATCATTTCCCAAAGCAAGAACATCACGTGTCCGCCGTCTAATGCCGGTATTGGAAGCATGTTCATGAAGGCTAAGATTAATGAAATGAAAGCAGTTCGTTCCCAGAAAATAGACCAGTCCCAGGTGTCTGGGAACATTTTTGCAAATGATCCGAATCCGCCTACTTGTTTCGCACCTGAAGAAGAGAACAAATATTTCAATTGACTTCCGTAGTCGGTGAACGTTTCCCACGCCCATGAAGCACCTGCAGGAATAGCTGCGAAGAATCCGTAATGAAGGGTTTCCACACCGAATTGTTTTACGTCTGCCTTCGGAATGAAACCAATGGTTCCGTCGTCGTTAACACCAACGTTCAACTGCACTTCTTGTCCGTTTCTTTTCACCCACATTGGAACCGTTTGTCCTTTCTTGTTGTTCAATTCCGCTTTAATGTCGTTGAAGTAGATGGAATGAACTTCGCCCAAACCAACAACACTGTCTCCCTTCATCAAGCCTGCTTCAGCGGCTTTGTTTCCGGCCACTACGCTGTCGACTACACAAGGAAGACGCACGGCGAATGGTGCAGACTTAACTCCACCGTCTACCAACTGCTGACCAATGTTTGCAGGGATTGAAATGTCCATTTTCTGTCCATTTCTTTCAATGGTAACGGTTGAGATATTGTCTACAAGAAGTGATTTGTTTACTTCGCTGAAGCTTTCTGGACGTTCGCCATTGAGCGCTAAAATTTTATCACCCTCTTGGAAACCGGCGGCCTTCATGGTTTCGTTCACGTGCACACCGAACTTCACATTTTCAACGGGAAGAACATCGCGTCCCCACATTCCAAGAATGATGGCGTAAAGCACGAATCCAACGATCATGTTAACGATAACTCCTCCCATCATAACAATGAGTCTTTGCCAAGCTGGTTTCGCGCGGAATTCCCAATCTTGTGGAGGAAGCGCCATGGCTTCTTTGTCCATGCTTTCGTCTACCATACCCGCGATCTTTACGTATCCGCCAAGAGGCAGCCAACCGATACCGTATTCGGTATCTCCTTTTTTCTTTTTGATTAAGCTGAACCAGGGATCGAAGAAGAGGTAGAATTTTTCCACGCGAATTTTGAAAAGTCGCGCTGGGATGAAGTGTCCCAATTCGTGAAGGATGATAAGAATGGAAAGGGAAAGTATAAGTTGAAACGCTAGGATCATAGACAATTTTTGTTGAATCAAAAGTACATCGGAGAAAATGAAAAGAAGTAATTTTTTTTTGATTGTTCTTGTAGAATTAAAAATGTTGGTTAAATTTGCACCTCTCTTGTAAACCCTGACGGGTGCTTTATTCTGGTTACGACAGAAGACTGAAGACAAAGAGGAGTTGTTTTTGTTGGAACGAAGAGTTCCACTAAAAATGTTAAATTCCTTAGTAGCTGAGTTGGTTAGAGCACATGACTGTTAATCATGGGGTCCCTGGTTCGAGTCCAGGCTGGGGAGCGAAGCCTTGCAGAAATGCGAGGCTTTTTTGTTGGAAAACTTTTCCCTTCGGGACATATCCGCTCTGCGGACTAATCCACGCAGTGGACCAATCCCGATGGGACATATCCGCTCTGCGGACTAATCCACGCAGTGGAGTAATCCTGACGACAACCCTACCGAAATCAAGCATTTGTTTTTCAGTTAATTACCCTCCTTATTGACAAAAAATACGATTTTCATCACTTTCTGTCAATAAGGACGATAACCCACTGTATTTCAATTAAGTAAACATCTTATTTTACTCATATTTTTAAAATTGAAAATGGTGAATTTCTTCTTAGTTCTTAAGCCTATTCTTGACAAAATCTTTAACAATAATCTGTAAAACGAAATGTATAAAGCCATTCTAATAGACAGACAGAACTTAACCATTATGGGTGTTCCGTTTTCTGACTTGGACATTTTGGAAATCACGGCTCAAGCTATTGGAAGCAATATGTTTGAAGGTTTTGTTCCTACGCCAAAATCGGTTGAGATTATTCGAGACTATATTCTTGGAAAAATATCTTTGGCTGAATTAATTCAGATTACAAAAAAGACATAATTCCCTTCAGAAAGGATGTGATTTTTTTGTGAATTTCAAAAATATAATTACTTTTGCTACAACACGTCCACCCCCCTTCCCATAAGAACAGGGCGCACAGGGTGGGCTTTTTTTTTATTCCA
Organism: uncultured Flavobacteriales bacterium; assembly: GCA_937897625.1. Classification (GTDB taxonomy): domain Bacteria; phylum Bacteroidota; class Bacteroidia; order Flavobacteriales_D; family Sanyastnellaceae; genus CAIZGX01. Next base: position 748 of record CALCNZ010000297.1, on the reverse strand, counting down.
ATGGCAAAAGTCCCTTATGAAAAACGGGCATTAAGATATGCCGAACAACTTACTTTACTAGAACAGCGAGGCTTAATTATTGAAAACCGAGCGAAGTGTCTTCATTTACTCGAACAAATTAGCTATTACCGATTAAGTGGCTATTGGTACCCCTTGTTGGAAGAACCAAAGAATGAACACAGGTTCAAAAAAGGAAGCACATTCGAAAAATCATATAATCTTTATTTATTTGATAAAGAGTTACGGAAATTTATTCAATCCGAACTTGAAAAGATTGAAGTCTCGGTGCGGGCGAAAATGATCTATGAATTTTGGCACAATCACGATGCTTTTTGGTACAGTAGCAGAGAACATTTCAAAAACACAAATCAATTTGAAAAATCACTTCAGAAACTTTCAGATGCTGTGAAAAATTCGGATGCCGATTTCATCAAGTCTTTCAAAGAAAAATATTCAGATCCTCTTCCGCCCGCTTGTATGATTTTGGAGGTTTCTTCCTTTGGAAATTTATCGAACTTGTTTGGAAATTTTAGGAAAGGAAGTCCGGAAGCACGACGAATTGCCAATTATTACGGATTGAATGAAAGAATATTTGGTTCTTGGTTACATTGCTTTACTTACGTGAGGAATTTATGCGCGCACCATGCAAGATTGTGGAACCGAACTTTGAATATTTCTCCGGAAGTACCTAAGAATCCCAAAAGAAAGTTTGTAGTCAATTCTAAATTAACTCATCCATCAGAGCTAA
>CALCNZ010000296.1 GCA_937897625.1 uncultured Flavobacteriales bacterium | reverse complement strand
AATCGAATTCTAAACTTCTTTAAATTATTGTATTTAGTTGCTATAGTATTGGCATTTTTGGGATTTCATAATACAACTCAAATTATATTAAACGTTGGAGCTTCATCAGCACTTATTTTGATTTTCGCATCATTACGAGCAATAAAGCAGGGGTATAGACCGGCAAGATATTTTATCATTGCTTGGATAATTTTCATCCTAGGTCTAACGCTTTATGCGCTTAGGAATTTCGGCATCCTCCCCTTCAACGCCTTCACAAATTTCGCCTTACCTGTGGGGTCGGTTGTCGAGATTCTTTTGCTGTCATTCGCACTGGCAGATAGAATTAATGTGCTGAAACAAGAGAAAGAACTTTCGCAACATCAAGCTTTCATAGCCATGAAGGAAAATGAAAGACTCGTGACGGAACAAAATGTTCAACTCGAGAAAAAAGTACACGAAAGAACCGCCGATCTTGAAAACAGAAATACCGAACTGCACAGCGCCATGAACAACCTGCGAATGACACAACAACAACTTGTTGAGTCGGAAAAGCTGGCCTCGATCGGACAAATGACAGCCGGTATTGCTCATGAAATAAATAACCCCATCAACTTCGTTCAATCTAACGTTGGACCTCTAAAAAGAGACATCGATGAAATCCTCGAACTACTCTCCCAACTCGCTCTGATCGATGAAAACAAAAACTTGCTTGAACAAGTAAACAACCTGAAAACGCAATACACGAAACTCGATGTTGATTACCTCAAACAAGAAATTCAGCAACTACTAAACGGAATCGAAGACGGATCCAAACGAACAGCAGAGATTGTAAAAGGACTTCGCGTATTCTCACGCATGGATAGAAACGAACTCGTTTCAGCAGACATTAACGAATGCCTGAATTCAACATTGGTTGTTATGAAAAACATGACAAAAGCAGAGGTAACCCTTAATGTAGAGTTAGGAGAAAACATCCCGAAAATAAACTGCTACCCCGGCAAGCTTTCACAAGTGTTCATGAATCTTGTAACTAACGCCGTTCAAGCTACACGACTGCCCGGCAGACAACCAATAGATCGCATAATAAACGTCCGCTCATTCTTGAACGATAATAAAATTTGTGTTGAAATTCAAGACAATGGAAATGGTATTCCAATTGATATTCAAAGCAAAATTTTTGAACCTTTCTTCACCACAAAAGAGGTTGGAGAAGGCACGGGACTTGGTCTAGGCATTGTCGCAGGAATTGTGGGCGAGCACAGCGGAAACCTTTCGTTCACAAGTATTGCAAACGAAGGCACAACTTTTCTTATAACTTTACCCATCGATTCTAAGAACCCCTAACAGATATGATTAAAGTACTCTACCTCGACGATGAAGAAAATAATCTCATCGCTTTCAAAGCCCTCTTCAGAAGAGAGTTCGATGTATTTACAACCACTTCTCCCCAAGAAGCCGTTGCATATTTGAATGCAAACGAGGTTCCCATTATTCTCTCAGACCAGAAAATGCCTGAGCTAAGCGGAGTAGAATTTTTCGAGCTTACGCTCAATGACTTTCCAAACGCCGTTAGAATTCTTGTTACAGGTTACGCAGATATTGAAGCCGTTATAGACGCAATCAATCGCGGTCAAGTTTATCGCTATGTTGCAAAGCCTTGGAACGAAAACGACCTTCGCGTATGCTTGCTCAACGCCGCCGAACGCTACGAAATGAATATTCATTCTGGCGATTCAGATGCTAGATCAAATAAATGGAAGCAAGCGAAAGCGCGCATTCAAGATGCTATTCATAAAGTGAAAGCTGTTGTTTCATCTTGGAAAGGATCAACTCAACCTGTTCCTGCCGATTCATTGAATGAAGTAGTGAACGAATTGAATGCACTCGAAGAAAGTGTGAACGAAGTCTTCGAAGAAGCAAACTAAAACGCTTAAGCTTTATCTTCTTCAGATTCCCCTGTTAAATCCTCCTCTGGTAAGGTTGGATCTATTTTCTGCATGCGCCAAGCTTCGTAAGAAAGATCATCCTCCTCGTCAATCACCTGCATGAAAGGTTCAGCAAATGCTTTGGTGCTCAAGTGATGCTCTAATGACAACAACATGGCAGGCAGGACAATCAAATTCGTGAGCATAGCCGTGAACAACGTCAACGAGGTTAGAATTCCTAACGCCCGTGTTCCATCAAATTCCGAGAAGACAAAAATTCCAAATCCAAAGAACAAGACAATGGAAGTATATAAAATACTTGCTCCCGTATCTTTCACTGCAGACAACACAGACAGCTTAATGTTCCAGTTGTGCTCGCGTAACTCCTGACGGTATTTTGCCAAGAAGTGAATCGTATTGTCTACTGTAATTCCAAAGGCAATACTGAACACCAAAATGGTTGAAGGCTTTAATGGAATGTCGAAGAAGCCCATGAATCCTGCAGTAATGAATTGTGGAATCAAATTCGGAACCAACGAAATAAGCAACATACGCATGCTTCGAAACATAATCCACATGAGCAAACAAATTACCCCAACAGCGAAAAGCAAACTCGAGAATAAATTATTCACCAAATAAGTGGTTCCTTTCAAGAACACGATGCTGGTTCCTGTCATGGTTACCTTGTACAAACTATCGGGGAAGAGTTTGGTTACTTCCGGACGAAGCGTGTTCAACAAAGAATCCATCGCCAACGTTCCAATATCGGCCACTTGAGCTGTGATGCGTGTTTTCTTCAAAGAATCGTCCAAGAATGTATTTGAATATTTTGAAGCGTTTGAATTTTTAGCGGCACTATCCGATTGCTCGAAATAAGGACCAATGAACTGCTGCTCTCCACGGCTGATCAAATCGTAGTATTCAGGGTCTCCATCGTAATAGGCCTGCTTGGCGAACTTAATCGCATCTGCAATGGAAAGCGACCGAGAGATTTTTGTTGAAACTCCGGGCAAGGTATCCATCACGTCTTGTAATGAATCTATACGCGCTATCGTCTTCGGATTGGTAATCTTCCCTCGCTTAGCTTCAATCATAATTTCGAACGGCATTACCCCATCGAAGTGCTTTTCAAACCAGTGTAAATCGGTAATCACGCGGTCATCGTCCGGAAGGTCATCCACAATGTTTCCAGTAGTTTTCACCAAGGTCATTCCGTAGAAACTGAGCGCGGTTACAGCAACGGTAATAAAATAAATTATTCCTCTGTTTTTGGTAATCATTTTAACCAAATTCTCTAATGTGTGGTACAACCAACGCATATCGAGATGCTTCAAATGACGGGCTTTTGGAGCAGCTGTGTAAGAGAAAAGAATCGGGAATGCAATCAATGAAATGAAGAACATGAGCATGCTGTTCAAGGCCGAAATAACCCCAAATTGCTTAAGCAAATCACTTTCAACAAAAATGAATGTAGCGAAACCCACAGCGGTAGTTGCGTTAATCATGAACGCTGCTTCTCCAACTTTTTGAATTACGCGCGTCATGGCGCGCATCTTACTTCCGTGACGAATAAATTCTTGGTGATATTTCGTAAGAAGATAAATACAGTTCGGAACACCAATAACAATCATTAAAGGAGGAATAAGTCCCATGAGCATCGTTATCGGATAGTCGAATAAGGCTATGGTACCCATAGAGACAACCACACCTATTCCAATGATAATCATGCACACAATTACAGCACGAACACTTCGGAAGAAGATGAACAACAGAACAGCACTTACGATTAAAGACAGTATGGTGAAGAATTTCAATTCGGCTTTCACCTTCGCAGTCATCTGGGTTCGAATAAACGGCAGTCCCGAGATGTAGGTTTTTATGTAGGTGTCTTTCGAAAACTGATTCACCTTCTCTACAATCTGATCCACAGCATTCCCTCGGAATTGCGAGTTGAAAAGTTTGCCATTGACAAAAATCATCATTAGCGTAGCGTCAGACTTCGATTTGTATAGCAACCCATCATAAAAAGGCAGCGATAATATCTTTTGTTTGACTGAATCGAGCTGCGTTTGAGACTCTAAATTTCCATCAGAAATATGACGGAAGCGAAAGCGCTCTTCCGTAGTATCGGCGTACATTTCATAGCAATGCGCAATGGAAAATACCGAGTCCACTACGTTGCGTTGAACGGTAGTTTTAACGCCGTCAATAATCGTATCTACTGGAACTGTAATTTTCTTAAGACTATTCCCAAGCTCCTTTAAGGCTATGAAGTTCTGAAGTTCCCATATTTCAGGATCGTTCAGTCCCACAACCATCACATTTCCGTCTTCAGAAAACTGTTTTGTGAATGCCTGGTACTCGACGAAAGTTGGATCGTCTTGGGGAAGAACCCCCGAAAACTTGTAGCTCATGCGCACACTGCGCGCTTCCCAACCCATAAAAACAGTGATGGCTAAAGTCAGCACACCGAGTAAAATTCGGTTACGAAGAATAAAAGCAGCAATTTTTGCCCACATAGCTTTTCGAATAGTCTGCAAAGAAACGCTAAATCTATTTTCGAATGAAATTTTATACCTCCTTTGTCATCGTATGGTTAAGAGTACTATCTTCGTCCCCACAAAATCGAAAATCATGTCACAACAACATCAAGCGCAAATTGACGCCTTCATGTCGAAAGTTCGGGCAATGAACCCGAACGAGCCTGAGTTCCTTCAAGCTGTTCACGAGGTGGCGGAAGCCATTATTCCATTTATGGAAAATCATCCTAAGTATAAGGATGCTAAAATCCTTGAACGCATTGTTGAACCAGAACGTACATTAATCTTCCGTGTTCCATGGGTAGATGATAAAGGTGAAATTCAAGTTAATCGCGGATACCGCGTAGAATTCAACAGTGCAATCGGTCCTTACAAAGGCGGATTGCGTTTTCACCCAACAGTGAATTTATCTGTTTTGAAATTCTTAGGATTTGAACAAATTTTCAAAAATTCTTTGACTACCCTTCCAATGGGTGGTGGTAAAGGTGGATCAGACTTCGACCCAAAAGGAAAGAGCGATCGTGAGGTGATGGCATTTTGCCAAAGTTTCATGAGCGAATTGTCTCGCCACATTGGTGCAGATACTGACGTTCCTGCTGGAGATATCGGAGTTGGTGGACGTGAAATCGGATTTATGTTCGGTCAATACAAGCGTCTTCGTAACGAGTTTACCGGTGTATTAACTGGAAAAGGTCGCAACTGGGGTGGATCATTGATTCGTCCAGAAGCAACGGGTTACGGTACTGTATACTTCGCTCAAGAAATGTTGGCCGTGAAAGGAATGAACTTCAGCGGTAAAACAGTTGTTGTTTCAGGTTCTGGAAACGTTGCGCAATACGCAATTGAAAAAGCTACTGAATTAGGTGCTAAAGTGGTTACCGCTTCAGATTCATCTGGATATATCTACGACGCAAACGGTATCGATGCTGAGAAACTTGCTTTCTTAATGGAATTGAAAAACGTGAAGCGTGGACGTATTCAAGAGTATGCAACCAAATACGGCTGTGAATTCGTAGCTGGAAAAACACCTTGGGGTGTGAAGTGCGACATTGCTCTTCCTTGCGCTACACAAAACGAATTGAACGGCGACGACGCGAAATCATTGGTAGCAAACGGTTGTATCGCAGTAGCTGAAGGTGCAAACATGCCTTCTACTCCTGAAGCAATTGCTGTATTCGAAGAAAACAAATTAATGTTCTCTCCAGGAAAGGCTTCTAATGCCGGTGGTGTAGCAACATCTGGTTTGGAAATGTCTCAGAACAGTCTTCGTTTAAGCTGGACGCGTGAAGAAGTAGACCAACGTCTTCACACCATCATGAAGAGCATTCATGCTGCATGTGTTCAATACGGTACAGACGGAGATTATGTTAACTACGTGAAAGGTGCAAACATCGCAGGTTTCGTAAAAGTTGCCGATGCTATGTTAGACCAAGGGGTAGTATAAGTTTCGACTTTCATTTTAGAATATAAAAGCGCTCCGAGAGGGGCGCTTTTTTTACCCCTTATTTTCGTACATTTGTCCGAATTTTATTCGAAAATTCCAACGTATGTCCGCAAACCATTCGAAAATTGTAGGAGAGGGTCTTACCTACGACGATGTTCTACTCGTTCCAGCCTATTCAGAGGTGCTTCCTCGCGAAGTAAATATTTCGTCACAATTCACAAAAAATATTACCCTGCACACCCCTGTTGTGTCGGCTGCTATGGATACCGTTTCTGAAAGCTCCATGGCTATTGCCATGGCTCGTGCTGGAGGAATTGCAGTCATTCACAAGAACATGAGCATTGTTGCTCAAGCCGCAGAAGTGAGAAAGGTGAAGAGAAGTGAAAGCGGAATGATTCAAGATCCTATAACACTGCTCGAAACTGCCAATGTTGGAGACGCCCTTACCATTATGGCGGAACATAAAATTGGTGGAATTCCTGTGGTAGATACAGAGGGTATTCTGAAGGGCATTGTAACGAACCGCGACCTTCGATTCGAAAAAAATTACGAAAAGCCTATTCGTGAAGTCATGACAAGCGAAAACCTTGTCACAACAGATAAGCCTAAGGATTTAGCAACAGCAGAATCTATTCTTCAAGAAAAGAAAATTGAAAAGCTTCCTGTTGTTTCCGCAGATGGAAAGTTAATGGGACTTATCACATACAAAGACATTTTGAAATTGCGCAGATATCCGAATGCCTGCAAAGACAATTTTGGTCGTTTGCGTTGCGCGGCTGCAGTAGGCGTTACAGCCGATACCATGGAACGCGTGGAAGCTTTAGTGAAAGCTGGAGTTGATGCAGTGGTGATAGATACCGCGCATGGACATTCGAAAGGTGTGATTGAAACGTTGAAAAAGGTGAAGGCTGCTTTCGGAGATAAAATTGATGTTATTGTTGGAAACATTGCAACGGGCGCCGCAGCGAAAGCCTTGGTAGAAGCGGGTGCCGATGGGGTGAAGGTTGGAATTGGACCGGGTTCAATTTGTACAACACGCGTCATTGCCGGTGTAGGTGTTCCACAATTAACTGCCGTAACCGACGTTGCTGAAGCGTTGAAAGGAACAGGCATACCCATGATTGCAGACGGTGGAATTCGATATACTGGAGATATTGCGAAAGCCATTGCTGGCGGAGCTTCAACGATAATGATTGGCTCTATGCTAGCGGGAACAGAAGAATCTCC
>CALCNZ010000295.1 GCA_937897625.1 uncultured Flavobacteriales bacterium | reverse complement strand
CTAATGAATTGATCGTGTTCTGAAATATAATTTCCAGATTTCATGGAAGAAGCGCCGGCGTAAACAATACCCAATCCTTCATTTCCTAGCACTGTTATGTCTTTGCGTTCTTGTGGTGCAGAATATCCAGCGTGATGAAGATTCAAACACACTTCTTTCGCGCGCATGAGCTGATGGGCGCGGCTTACGCAGATCTCATCTTTTTCTTTGCTGAGGTACCCCAATTCAAAAGCCTCTTCCGCGGAAGTTCCCACCTTTGCCTGACCAACCGTTAAAAATCTATTTCGAAGCGCATTCAAGCGAACGTCTCCATCTTTCATTTCGTCAGATGCGCGAAGCGCAAATTCCTTGGTTCCTGCGCCACCTGGAATAACTCCAACACCCATTTCAACCAACCCCATGTATGTTTCTGCATGAGCCACAGTAGCGTCTGCATGCATAGACATTTCGCACGCTCCTCCAAGTGCAAGTCCATGCGGGGCAAGCACCACAGGTATATTTGAATAGCGAAGGCGCATGACGGTTTTTTGAAAATAGCGAATGGCCATATCGAGTTCTTCGTATTCCTGTTCAACAGCGAACATGAAAATCATTCCCACATTCGCGCCGGCAGAGAAATTATCGCCTTGGTTGTATACGACCAATCCGTTGTATTTTTCTTCAGCCAGGTCAATGGCTTTGTTAATGCCCGCAAGCACTTCTCCGCCAATGGTATTCATTTTTGTTTTCCATGAAAGCGCTAAAATTCCATCGCCAATGTGACGGATGACACAAGCGCTGTTCGTCCAAATTATTTCTTTGAACGAGTCCAAGGTGCGCGCTTGTTCACTTCTTTGAATAACACCGTATTTATTTTCGGTTGGAAGGAATTGCGCTGGGTTTTCTTCGTGATTGTAGAAGGAAGTAAATCCAGATTTTTTCATTTCATGAATCCAGGGAGCAACTGTATATCCCTCGTTCAACATGTTCGAAAGACAAGCTTCAAATCCAAGTGTATCCCACAATTCGAAAGGACCGAGTTCCCATCCGAATCCAGCGCGCAGTGCAGCGTCTACGTCTTTCAATTCATCTGCAATTTCATTCATTCTGAAACTCACATAAGAGAATAAGGAATGAAACATTTTCTTGTAGAATTTCCCTGCTTTGTCGGTTGAATTGTATAAGTGTTTCAAACGTGAAGGAAGATCATCGATCAATTTTGCTGCGTCGTACGAAGCAAATTTCACTTTGTTTTGTTTGCGGTATTCCAGTGTGTTTAAATCCAACACAAGAATTTCTTTCTCTCCGTTTTCTCCTTTGGTTTTTTTATAGAAACCTTGTTTCGTTTTATCGCCCAACCATTGATTGTTGATCATGGTTTGAATGAAATCAGGGGAAGCGAAGAGTGCATGTTGTTCGTCGCTTTGAGCAACTGCGAAAAGTCCATTTGCAACGTGAACCAACGTGTCTAATCCAACGACATCGCAGGTGCGAAATGTTGCAGACTTCGGTCTGCCCATGATTGTTCCGCTGAGTTTATCAACTTCTTCAACGGTTAGTTCTAATTCCTTCATGCTGTGAAGCAAGGCTTGTATGCTGAACACGCCAACGCGGTTCGCAATGAATGCTGGCGTGTCTTTGCACAAGACGACTTCCTTCCCCAATTTCAAACTTCCGAATTCTTTCAGGAAGGAAATGAGTTCTGGGTCGGTTTCAGGAATTGGAATTATTTCCAACAAGCGCAAATATCTCGGTGGATTGAAAAAGTGTGTTCCTATGAAATTCTTTTTGAAATCGGCGCTTCTTCCTTCAGCAATGAGGTGAATGGGAATGCCGCTTGTGTTGGTAGAGACAATGCTTCCGTGTTTTCTGAATTGCTCAACTTTTTCAAACAGGCTTTGTTTGGGTTCAAGCTTTTCAATAATGACTTCCATTATCCAATCGCAATTGGCAATGTCTTTCAAATTATCGTCGAAATTTCCAGTTGTAATTCGTGAAGCAAATTTCTTCGAGTAAATGGGAGAGGGGGAAGAAAGCAGCGCATTTTTCAGCGAGTCGTTCACGATTTTGTTTCTGTCTTTTTCGTCGTCGGAAGTTCTGTCTAGCAGCAGCACGGGAATTCCGCATTGTGCGAAGTGGCAAGCAATACGCGAACCCATGATTCCCGATCCTAAAACTGCGATTCTCTTAATCGTTTTCATGTTGTTGAATTAACACAATGAAGGTAAGACTTCTTTCCTTTCAATTGAATTATTTAAAAATGATTTCTTTCATGTAGAAGCCCAACAATAATTGGTCTTTTGTTTCGATGATTAACTTTCCATCAGACTCAACACGAAGGATTTTTCCTATGAAATGGGATTGGTCTTTTGTTACTAGGTAATCCTTCATTTCCTCTTTTTGAAAGAGCTTCTCGTGGTACAGCTCATCCAGTTCTATCCATTTTTTTTCTTCCAGAAGAAAAAAATGTTCGTCCATTTCTTTACGAAGGATTTGAAGAAATGATTTTATTGAAGGAATTGGGTGGGAATGTTCCGAGAAGTTGGTGGACTGTTCGAGTGGACTGCTGCAAAGGTTTATTCCAATTCCAATTAGGGAATAATGGAGATGTTGCTCGCTCCATGAATTTTCAATAAGAATTCCTCCAATTTTTTTTCCTTCAATAAAAATATCGTTGGGCCATTTGATGGTAACGTTCTGAATTTTATGTTGAATAAGGGTTTTCGCTACTTGAAGAGCGGCCCACTTGCTGAGAAAAAAGATCTCTTCGGGGTTGATTTTTAGCTTTAGTATGATAGTCCCGAGAAAGGAAGTTCCTGGTTCGGCCAGCCATTTGTTGTCACGCTGTCCTCTTCCTTCCAACTGAAAATCGGCAGTAATGGCAGTACCATTTTGGGTTTCTGGCAGTTTTGCAATTGTGGAAGCATAGTTGTTTGTGCTGTCGAGCTGCTCGAAATGGAAATGTGGGGAATATTCAAACATGGACTCTTTCAAAGCAGAAAACTTAAAGTTTACAACGAAATTACGCCGTAGCGGAATACCTTTGCTACAGAAGACTAAAAAATGAAGAAAAAAGAAACGAAGACAGGTAATGATGATGCATTGTTACTTTCCATTATTGAAGGAATTGAAGAAGTAAAGGGACACGATATTAAGATTCTTGATCTGCGAAATATTGAAGCTGCAATAGCTGATTATTTTGTCGTGTGCACCGGAACAAGCACAACACAAGTTGAAGCGATTGCGCGCAGTGCTGAGAATTTTACAAGAAAACAATTAGACGAAAGACCTCGCAGAGTTGAGGGGGTTCGAAATGCGCAGTGGGTATTAATGGATTATTTTTCTATCATTGTTCATGTGTTTTACGAGCCAATGCGTGAGCACTATGATATTGAAGGCTTGTGGGCCGATGCAAACGAAATGGCGCTACCTAAAAAGGAGAAGCCTAAAGCGGCGCCCAAGGCTAAAGCTGAACCTAAAGTAAAAGCAGAACCTAAAGTAAAAGCAGCTCCTAAGGCCAAAGCTGAACCGAAGGTTAAAGCAGAGCCAAAAACCAAAGCAGCAGCAAAACCAAAAGCGGTAACCAAGAAAATAGCGAAGAAAAAAGATGAGTGAACAGAATAATAAAAAACCAGGTGGACCGAACAGTCCATTGAAAGGTGGATTTAGTTTTTATTGGATTTACGCAATCATTGCGATTGTATTGATTGGACTGATGATTTTCAACGGAAGTTCAGATGGTTCAGAAACGAATTATGCACAGGTTAAGTCTTGGGCGGAAAGCAATTACATCGCGCGGGTTGAGTACAACGGATCGGTAGGGAAGGTCTATTTAGATTCGCTTGGAAAAGCGAATTTGAAAGGACAATATCCTGAACAGCGCGGCATGATGGGCACCCGTCAGGGCAGCGATTTTTGGTTTAACATTCCGCCGAGTGAGCATTTCGTAGATGAGTTGCATGAATTGGGACCGGTTCACAATTTCGAAGTGAAATTTGAACCACCGAATGAAACTGCCCAAAGTCTTTTGTGGTGGTTGATAGCTCTTGGAGTTATGATAGCGGCTTGGACCTTCATTATGCGTCGCATGGGCGGCGGTGGAGGCGGCGGCGGCGGTCAGATTTTCAACATAGGAAAAAGTAAAGCGCAGTTGTTCGAGAAGGGCAAAGGTACCGATGTAACTTTTGCAGATGTAGCGGGATTAGAAGGCGCAAAAGAGGAAGTAGAAGAGATCGTAGATTTTTTAAAGCATCCAAAAAAATATACCGAGCTTGGAGCAAAGATTCCGAAAGGAGCGTTGCTGGTAGGCCCTCCGGGAACTGGAAAAACGCTTTTAGCGAAAGCTGTTGCGGGTGAGGCTCAGGTTCCGTTCTTCTCCTTATCGGGTTCCGATTTCGTAGAAATGTTCGTTGGTGTTGGCGCCAGCCGTGTACGCGATTTATTCCGTCAGGCAAAAGAGAAAGCCCCTGCAATTATTTTCATCGATGAGATAGACGCCATTGGTCGTGCGAGAAGTAAGAACGTGAATTTCGGTGGTAACGACGAGCGAGAGAATACGTTGAATCAGTTGTTGACGGAAATGGATGGTTTCGGTACGAATTCGGGAATTATTATTCTCGCTGCTACGAATCGCGCAGATATTTTAGATAAAGCGTTAATGCGTGCTGGTCGTTTTGATCGTCAGATTTATGTCGACATGCCAGACGTGAAGGAGCGTGTTCAAATATTTAATGTTCACTTAAAGAACGTGAAGACCGATCCTGCGGTTGATGTAGACTTTTTAGCGCGTCAGACTCCAGGTTTTTCGGGAGCAGATATTGCAAACATTTGCAATGAAGCCGCGCTTATAGCTGCGCGTCACGGTGCTGCCACTGTTGTTCAAAAAGATTTCTTAGCAGCTGTTGACCGCATAATTGGTGGACTAGAAAAGAAGAATAAAATTATTACTCCAAATGAGAAGCGTTCTATTGCTTTTCACGAGGCAGGTCATGCAGTTACCTCTTGGTTGTTGGAATATGCTTCACCGTTGGTGAAGGTGACCATTGTGCCTAGAGGAAGGTCTTTGGGAGCCGCTTGGTATTTACCTGAGGAAAGACAGATTACAACCACAGATCAGATTTTAGACGAGATGTGCGCTACCTTAGGAGGTCGTGCAGCGGAACAAGTCATCTTCGGCAAAATTTCAACGGGTGCACTTTCCGATTTGGAAAAAGTTACCAAACAAGCATACGCCATGGTTGGAATTTACGGATTGAACGATCGCATAGGAAACTTGAGTTATTACGACTCTTCTGGCGATAATCAATTTACCAAGCCATACAGTGACGAGACCGCGAGAACGATGGATGAGGAGGTGAGTAAATTGGTTGAAGCAGCCTACCAACGTGCGTTGCATTTGCTTACAGAGAATCGCGAGAAGTTGGAAGAATTAGCACAATTGCTTTTAGATAAAGAAGTTATTTTCAAGGAAGATCTTGAACGTGTTCTTGGTGTTAGACCTTATGTAGATCGCCAAACGCAGATAGACGAAGCAGAGACAACTGCTCAAATTGAAAAGGATCGAATAGATGTATCGAACGCAGAAGTTCAAGCTACTGATTCGAGCGAAACCCCAACTACTGAGGAGAATTAGGCGTGAGTAATTTGCTGTTAAGAACATTGGTTGGAATAGTATTCAGCCTTGTGGTAGTAGGGTCTGCGTTTGCAGGCCTTTTGCCATTTACGCTCTTATTCGGTTTTTTTGCGGCAAAAGGATTTCAAGAGTTTGTTCGCTTGGTGAATCCTCAAATGAGACGTTTTCAAAGACGGGCAGGATTGTTTTTGGCTATTACTTTGTACATAACCGCTGCTTCTACGATGGTGTATGCCACAGATTGGCGCTGGATGCTTATTGTTCCGGTTTTATGGTTAATGTTTATGTCTGTTGAAATGATGAAGGTGAGTGCAAGTTTTATTCTTGACACCTCCACTATTTTAATGGGGTTTATCTACACCGTTGTTCCTTTTTCACTCTTGGTTTTTTTAAGCAAAGTGAATGGTGAATTTGATGCGAGACTTCCTTTTGGTTTTTTCCTAATCTTATGGGCTAACGACACCGGTGCTTATTTAATAGGAAAGTTTTTTGGTAAGCACAAATTGCTTGAAGCTGTTTCTCCGAAAAAAACATGGGAGGGCTTGTTTGGTGGAATGGCGAGCGCCATACTTTCTGGATATGGACTTTATTCGTTAATGCCTCATTCCTTCGAGCGTTTGGAGTGGATTTCAATTGCGGCCATAGTTGCTGTATTTGCGAATATTGGTGATTTGATTGAATCACAAATAAAGCGCATAAAAGGAGTGAAGGATTCTGGTAAATTATTGCCGGGTCATGGGGGTGTTTTAGATCGTTTCGACGGATTGCTTATTGCGTTGCCGCTTGTAATTATTTATTTGATTTTCTTTTAATATATGACTATTCACAAAGAGGGATTTAAGATTTTAGGTGGAACATTGTTGGTTTCTACCATACTTGTGGGAAGCGCTTTCTTGCTATTTGACGCTGCTTTAATATGGATATTAACTGCCGTTGCCTGCGGAATTGTGTTCTTGCTTTTTTTGCAATTCTTTCGATTGCCTCATCGTGAAAATCGAGCCGGTGCAAACGAATTAGTAGCTCCTTGCGATGGAAAGGTTGTCGTTATAGAAGAAGTCGAAGAACCAGAATATTTTCAAGGTAAGCGCATTCAGGTTTCAATATTTATGTCGCCATTGAATGTGCATGCAAACTGGACCCCTTGTTCCGGTGAAGTAAAATATTTCAAGTATCACCCTGGTCTATTTTTAGTGGCTTGGCATCCGAAAAGCAGTACCGAAAATGAGCGTACCACTGTGGTTGTTGAGCACGCTCCTGGCAAAGATGTCCTACTTCGACAGGTTGCTGGTGCAGTAGCTAGACGCATTGTGTGGTATGTGAATGAAGGAGACAAGTTAAATACGAATGATCAGTTTGGCTTTATTAAATTCGGTAGTCGGGTAGACTTGTACTTCCCATTGGGAACTGAAATTGTAGCAAACATAAACGATGTGACAAAAGGAAATGAGACCGTAATTGCTCGTTGGAAATAACAGCAATAGGAGGGAATTAAAAAAGGGTCTGAATTTCAGACCCTTTTTTAATTCGAATAAATTCTTAGTTGTTTGGAGCACCACCTTGCTCTTTCACTGGCGCACCACCTGGTGTTCCTGGAGCTGGAGCGTTTGGATCAGCTTCTACATTTCCTTTGATACGCACAACTTTAACAGGCTCGTTAACTGCGTTTGAGTTGATGGTCACAGATTTGTTAATTGGACCTGGACGCTTGGTGTAG
>CALCNZ010000294.1 GCA_937897625.1 uncultured Flavobacteriales bacterium | reverse complement strand
ATGACTGAAGATAAAGTGGCGATACTCGCAATGGGAACTACGTTATTGGAAAACCTTCGGTTTTATTCCTACTGCGTAATTCCTATTTCATATCCCGATAGCTAACGGGAGGAACTTCGTTGTGAGAACTTCGTTGTTGGAACTGCGTTGTTGGAACTGCGTTGTGAGAACTTTGTTTATTCAATCCAGTCGAAGACATTCGTCGAAGACATTCATGTCTATTTCCGAAGCGCAATTCTAAATATTGTCCCTTCTCCCTGAACACTGGACAAAACGTAAATACTCCCCTTGTGGTAATTCTTCACAATACGTTTCGCAAGAGAAAGCCCGAGACCCCAACCGCGCAGCTTGGTGGTGTAGCCAGGCTCGAAGATGGTTTTCCATTTGCGTTTGGGAATGCCTTTGCCGCTGTCTTTCACGTCTATGTATACTTTACCGTTTGCTTCGTGAATGGACAATGTTAACTGTCCTTTTGCATCCATGGCGTCTACGCTGTTCTTGATGAGGTTTTCAATTACCCAACTGAATAGGGCGACGTTCACGTTCACTTGCGGATTACCGTCTGACTTCACTTCAATGTTTACCTCAGAAGAAATACGAACGCGCAAATATGCAAGAATTTCTTCGACCAAGTCTTTCGCGCCAATGGGCGCAAGTGTTGCTTCCGATCCGATTTTCGAGAAGCGTTCGGTTATGGTGGAAAGACGCTCAATGTCTTTGTTGAACTCTTCAATCAACGGTTTCGAAACACCTTGCTGTTCGAATAAATCGCGCCACGCCATAAGCGCAGAAAGCGGTGTGCCCAACTGATGCGCCGTCTCCTTCGCCATACCCACCCACACCAAATTCTGCTCTGATCTTCGGAACGTTGAAAAGAGAATGTAGGCCACAAACAAAAACACACCAATAAGCGACAACTGCAAATACGGAAACAACTTCAATTGCTGAATGGTGGCAGAGTCGTCGTAAAAAATATACTGCGTAGATCGTCCGGGTATTTTAATTTCAATGGGCTCGTACCCCTCCTTCATTTCAGCCAACACCTGATTCAAATTGCATTTCAGCGTATCTATCTTTCCGACCTGAACCACATTCATTTTCGTGCTGTCGGTGACAATTACAGGAACAGAGGCCGTATTAATTACTGTTTCATTGAAGAACGAAGAAACCAAATCGTCGATGGTTTGCTTCAATTCTTTGTACATATGACTGTTGCTGTAATAAACAACAATGCCCGCGTCGGGAAACGAAATTGGCTTGTATTCTTGTTCGTACTGCAAGCGCAATTCTTCAATGCGCACTGGATCTTTGATGTAGACCGAATCTATGTTTCGAGAAAGTTGAAATTTATTTTCCGTGTTGCAAACCAACAAGGGTATGCTGGTGTTTTGGGCCAAGACATCCGCGGCAAATGACAAATCGCCTTGCGGATTCGAAATGGTGTTCATAGCTCTTC
>CALCNZ010000293.1 GCA_937897625.1 uncultured Flavobacteriales bacterium | reverse complement strand
GGTGTACTCAACTACATGAATGTTCATGTGCGTGCAGGTCTTGCGCAGCGCAGCTTCCGCGTTTTCAACCATGAGTTCTTCGCCGGTAAGATTAATGAATTGTTTCGTTCTTCCAACTATGCGAAAACGGAAGGGGTAGAGGTGAGTGAAGCGAATGGTGTCTCCAATAACATATCTCCAAAGCCCGGTGTTGGTGGTGATCACCAACGCGTATACTTTATTTAATTCTACATTTTCTAAACTCAATACGTTCGGCTGTTCTTGGTCTATTTCAGCCAAGGGAATGAATTCGTAATAGACGCCATAATCCAACATCAGAAGCATTTCATTCGAATTCAATTGATCTTGAATGCCGAAAAATCCTTCGCTCGCGTTATACGTTTCGAAGTAGTCTGTTGTTCCATTTGGAAGTATCGCATTGAACTGTTCGCGGTACGGCGCGAAGCTTATTCCGCCGTGCATGTACATCTGAAGATTCGGCCAAACTTCGTGCATGTGCTTGGCTTGTTTCAACTCTAAAATTCTTCGCAGCAAAAGCAAGGTCCAACTCGGAACACCAGAAAGCACGCGCACATCTTCATTCATGGTGTTCAGCGCCATGGCGTCAAGTTTCTCTTCCCAATTGTCCATAAGCGAAATCTCACGTTGCGGTACGCGTTTCATTTCCACCCAGAACGGTAAATTAGAAATAATAATGCCACTCAAATCGCCTATGGTGTTTTCTTCTTCTTCACTCATCTTCGTGCTTCCCCCTACAATCAGAGTTTTTCCAGAAAATAAATCGGCATTTTCTCGAAGGGAATAAAAGATGGCCAGTAAATCTTTTCCCCCTTTATAATGTCCTTCTTCTAAATTTTCATTCGAGATTGGAATGAATTTGCTTCGGCTATTGGTGGTACCGGAACTCTTCGCGAACCATTTGGTTTTCCCCGGCCACAGCACGTTGCCTTCCCCTTGAATCATTTTTTCGATATACGGAAAGTGTTCTTCGTAAGAGCGAAGAGGGATGTGTTTGCGAAAGTCTTCGAGGGTGTGAATGTGCTCAAATTTGTGAGCCTTACCGAAAGTTGTAAGGGCTGCTTCATCGATAAGCTTTTGA
>CALCNZ010000292.1 GCA_937897625.1 uncultured Flavobacteriales bacterium | reverse complement strand
AAAAATGGAAATCTGTTTTTTAATTCTCTCAACAATGCAAGTCTCCAATCATCAACCATCGGACGTTCCAACCAATTGCGCTTGGACAATAAACTGTTTTTGCTTTCGAATCTACCAAATGAATCTCGGGTTGAAATTACTTCCTCTTCGTACCTGCTAAGTAAAATGAAACTCGCTGCAAAGACATCGAAGTTGAAATGAAACGCTCCATTGTCGGGTACTTCAAAAGGAAAATCAAACTGTGCTGAAGGTTTGATGGAAGTTTCCAAAAAGAAATCAGATTGAGGAATGTGCAAATGATTGTCCCATGTATTTTCGGAATAAATCAGCTTAGCTCCTTTGAATTCATCGAACTGTGATTTGTCCTTCAATACGAAAAAAGAAACACCCACAGCACTGAAAAGCGCTTTCAGAGCGTAATTCAACTGTGATGAATCTATTTCAGAATAAATAGCTATCAAGCGAAGAAAGATTTGATGCTCGATAAAATAATTTCAGCAGAATGTCCATTTCCATATAGATCAATGGATTCAGGCATTCCGTTTTTCAAGAAAAATTGACTTTCACTTTTGATTTTACTCAAATCATTGTGAACCACTTTCGCAAAGCCGTTATCAACCAATTCGGTCCATTCCGTTTCGCTGCGAAGAATTAAACATGGCGTTCCCATGTAAAAGGCCTCTTTACACAATCCGCCAGAGTCGGTCCAAACCAACGATGCTTTCGTCAATTTTTCAAGAGTTTCAGAATAATTAAATGGAGGAAATAAAATAAAGTTCTCGTTCAATTTCAATTTTTCCCACTCATCCTTCAAATCCGATTTCTCTAAGGAAATAGCCGTTCTCGGATGAATGGCAAAATGTAATTCCATTTCGATATCAATTGAAATCTGAAGCAACTCTTGCAAAAAAGGAAGTAGGAACTCAGGATTATCTACATTCGACGGTCTATGCAGCGTTAAGAAAATATACTTCTCTCGCTCTTTAGCAATTCCGTTGGAATAGTAAAGAGCATTGTCCAACATAACATCACCACACTCAACAACAGCAGGATGAGCTGCAGTGGCATTCTTTTCAGATGTATTTTGAAATCCTTCTTTATGCAATTGTTCCGTCGCTCCGGAAGTAGGAGTGAAAAGCAGCGTGCTTAAATGATCCGTCGTAACTCTATTGATCTCTTCTGGCATTTGTCTGTTAAACGAACGCAACCCTGCTTCAACATGCGCTATAGGAATTTGCATGTGAGCTGCGGTAATTGCGCCTGCCAATGTGCTATTCGTATCGCCATAGAGCACAACCATATCTGGATTGTGTTGTAGAAATGCTTTTTGAAGCGACATGGACATGTGTGCAATTTGCTGAATGCTATTTCCAGAAGGTGCTTCCAACAATACCTCAGGTAGTTTTATTTTCAAATCTGAAAACAATTGTCCAGACATACTTTCCGAAGAATGCTGTTGTGTATGAATTTTTATTTCTTGAAGAAATTCGTCGTTTTCTATTGCACGAGAGAGTGCCGCAGACTTAATTATTTGCGGACGCGCGCCCACTACAGTTATTATTTTCTTCATACCATCATTTTTCCTTCGTCTGCAAAGCTATAATAACTGCTCTCAGTTACAATCAAATGATCCAAAACTTGCAACTCCAAAACTCTTCCTGCCTGAATAAGCTTTTCGGTTACACGAAAATCCTCAGCACTTGGGGTTAGGTTTCCACTCGGATGATTGTGCGCCAATATTAGTTGTGAAGCTTTATGCTGAAGGGCCAAATGGAAGATACGTTTGGGATCTACTACTGTTCCGCTGAAACC
>CALCNZ010000291.1 GCA_937897625.1 uncultured Flavobacteriales bacterium | reverse complement strand
AATTGATGGGTTATTCCATTTGAGAGCATTTGATTTTTTTGATTGAAGATCCAAGGCAGTTTAGGAGGTTCAATTTCCTTGATTTCGCCCATGGCAATTAATTCGTTTCCAGGAAGCAGGGTGTCGCAATCTTTCAATTCAACAAGAATGGGATTGTTTTCAATGGTCCCAATGTACTGATTGGGTCGAAGTTTTTTTTCAATTTGGAAATTGATTTCAATTGTTCCCTTTGGGATTCGCGAGCTGCGTTGAAGAAAATGTGAAGTTGTATATACTCCAAGCAGAGCGGAGATAAAAAAAATAAGAGTGGTTTGAATTAAGGGTGATTTTTTCTTCTGATTTAGCCAAAGGACTATGCAAAACAGCACAAAGAATAATGTTACCGTCCAATTGAAATTGAAATCAATTTCGAATTCGAGAATTACACCCAAGGTGAAGAAAAGGCAAATAAGCACAAGAGGCGCTCTAGTGAAAAATGCAAGCATGTGTTTCCGATTTTATTCGGAAAATAGCTTGGAATCTAATTGCTGAAAATTATGTTTATGCTTCAAAAAGAAGGAAACCAAGATGCTGCCTCGATATTGACCGCATAAGTTTGGTGTTTTCCAGAAAGTTTTTTCTTGATTTCGAGCTTTCAGATAGTATCTGAATTTCGCGTAAAAATGAAAGTGCGCTTTCAACACCGCGAAGAAATAGGCAAAATTCCCTTCCAATAAAAATCGAATGCCCGCTATTCCATCTAAAATCATTCTTCTAAAAATGAAAGGAATCAAGGCAGAGGAGCGATGATTCTTCAACAAAAGAAAAAGATTGTTTCTGAAATTTAAATAGGTTTTGAAAGAGCTTTGACGATCAAGTGTTCCGCCGCCTATGTGAAAGACTTTGGCGTTACCGCAAACGCCAATTTTGTATCCGCGATTTTTCAATCTCCAACACAAATCTATTTCTTCCATGTGTGCGAAGAAAGATCCATCGAAGCCATTCACTTCTTTCCAAGCTGAAGATTTAATGGTAAGTGCGGCACCGCTGGCCCAAAAAACTTCTCTATTGGAGTTGTATTGTTCTTCGTTTTTTTCAAACGCGTAGAAAATGCGTCCAGCGCAAAAAGCAAAACCATCTTTATCGAGGTAACCTCCCGCGGCCCCTGCGTACTCGAAACAATCTTGTTCGGCATGACTTAAGATGAGAGGCGCGCAAGCTACGAGATTCGGGTCGGATTCAAGGTATTCGATTTGAGGAGCGAGCCAATTTTCGGGAACTTCAACGTCGCTATTCAATAAGACGAAATACTCGTAATCGAGGTTTTTCAATCCGAGATTGTACCCTTCTGCGAATCCGTAATTTTTATTTAGAATTACAGTTTGAACATCTGAAAAGTTTTCTTTCAGAAATTCAATGGAGTTGTCAGTTGAATTGTTATCAATGACAATTACATCGGCTTCCTGAGAGTGGTTAATTACGGAAGGTAAAAACTGTTTGAGGTATTTTGCTCCGTTCCAATTGAGAATAACAACGGCAATGTTTTTCGCGCGAGTCATTTCATTAATGCGGGTTATACCAAAGGTCTTCTAATTCATCGCCGCTGTATGGATCGCGGCTTTGGTTGTTTCCAATGCGTCCGGTTGAAGCGGGGTCGTTCATTTTACGTGAGCGCACCAAATTCTTCCAGTCGTAATTTCTAATTTCATTGGGAATATCTGAGTGAAGCAATTCCATGTCATAGTTCAAGCTTGTGTTGTAGAAGAGGAATCTTCTGTCGCGTAAACCCGTGTTGGTTGCATAGTAATGCCAGATCTCAAACGGCCAATAATCTGGATTGTTGTTCCGAATGATGCGTGTGCTTGGTTTTCCGTATTGAAGATAAACTCGGCCACGATCTGTTTGCCAGCCTGCTTTAATTTTTGTTCCGAATTCTTTTTGCACGGCTCGAACTTCTTGGAAATAGTCGTTCCACGCTTTTTCTGGATTGGTTGAATTTCTTCGGTACCAGAAGGTATACATGAAACTTTGTCTTGTGCGAAGGTCTACGTTTCTTAAAATGTTGTCTATTGTATTTCGCTCAACGCTTTCTGCAATGGGCAAGCAGGATTGAATGTGCGCATACAGAGAATCACTGTTTGTATAGCGCGCCACGAAGGTGTTCGAGATATCTAGACTTGAGGGAGGAGTGTATGTATTTTCTAAAATTTTATTTCTTGTAAAATCTCGAAACTGGGTGCAAACAACTTTTCCTTCGCGGTCTAACATCTCCAATTTCACCTTGTAATCTCCAGATGTTAGGTTACTGATGTCAAGCGTTTGAATTATAGGAAGCACTTCTTCAGCTTCTGCTCGAATAATTCGTTTTGAGTTGGGGAGTTCGTTTTGAAGGGCATCTGTGATACAGAAGCTATACGCGAAGCTTATTTTCTTTCCCAACAGTTTTCTTGAATTGTAAAGTTCGGTGTAGAAAATGAGTCCGTTTAGTTTAGTCGAATAATAATTTGAAACGTAAGGAATCAGATCATAACCGGCCTTGCTGAAGGCGTTTTCTTGAATGGTGTTGGTAAATGCGCTTAGAAATGCAATGTCAGAAAAAAAGCATCCATCGGATAAATGAGAGATTGCAATAGGCTGAGTGTATCTCAGAGGTTCTTTTAAT
>CALCNZ010000290.1 GCA_937897625.1 uncultured Flavobacteriales bacterium | reverse complement strand
CCAAATTTTTCAGGGTCCCCATAAGCATCTAAATAATCGTCGCGAAGCTGAAACGACAGCCCCAAGTGCTCTCCGAACAAACGTAAATGTTCTTGATCTTCCTTCGAAGCGTTAGCCGCAATGGCTCCTAGACGAAGCGCACAACCCAATAGCACAGCCGTCTTCAGTCGAATCATTTCAAGATATTCATCTAAACTAACGTCTTCGCGCTTCTCGAAATCCATGTCCATCTGCTGTCCCACGCAAACTTCCCACGCAGTCTGATTGAAGCATTGGAAGAGCTCGACGAACTTGTCCTGTTGTCCCTTCAACAATAAATCATACGATTGAATCATCATTCCGTCGCCGCTTAAAACAGCAGCATTTACGTTCCATTTTTCATGAACCGTTTGCTTGCCGCGACGAAGAGGAGCGTTATCCATAATGTCGTCGTGCATAAGCGTGAAGTTGTGAAAAACCTCCACGGCGAGTGCCTGCGAAAGAACGCTTTCAGCATGGCCTTCGAACAACTCATGTCCGAGTAAAGTGAGGACGGGACGAATACGTTTTCCACCAAGAGATAATAAATAGCGAATTGGCTCTGCCAAGTTTCGCGAATCCTGAGGAATTTTCCACTGACTTAGGGCTTTTTCAATGGTGGAAATGTGATGTTCGAAGTTCATAAGAGAAAAAACAAATAGACAGGAATTTTGTTTAAAAAAGGCACTTAGAAGTTCAAAGATAGGGGGAGTATTTTTTTGTCGGGTTATCTCCTTCTGAATTATCTTGTCGAAAATTTTTATTGCATGAGGAAACTATACACTACGTTGTTTCTATTTAGCGCGTTCCTAGGAGTGAATGCACAGGACAAACAACAGACTATTTTGTTGAATCCAGATATTATTCAAGTTGAATATCTGGGGGAAACCGTTGCTCTTCGCGACTTTATTCCGGATCCTAATTTTCCGAATGAAGTGACGAAAGTGGCTAAGCCTGGTTACAAACCCAGAAAAAATTGGAAGCTTTATCCAGAGATTAATCCAGATGCCTTGCCCAAGGGAATGGACCCCGCTTTGCAAACAGAATATCCGCACCCTGCAACAGACGATCGCGGTTTAACGCAAAGCTTCAATGGAATAGGAAACACGAATGTGGATCCTGCCGATCCAACAATTGATGTGGGACCGAACCATGTTATTCAAATGATCAACGGTTCTTCTGGATCTTATTTCAAGATTTGGAACAAGTCGGGTGTTCAGATGCAAGCGCAACAGTATTTCGATACATTCTTCGGCCAGCCTGCTGGAGCGGGTGACCCGATTGTCGTATACGATGGATTGGCCGATCGTTGGTTGATGAGTGAATTCACCACAACAGGAAACAAGTTTTCCATTGCGGTTTCTTCCACACCAGATCCAATGGGCACTTGGTACAAATACACTTTTACGGCACCACAGTTCCCCGATTATCCAAAGTATTCGGTTTGGAACAATGCCTATATCATTACTTCAAACGAAAGCAGCCCGGCGGTATATGCTATCGATCGTGCAACCATGTTAACAGGTGGTGCTTCAACCACTGCTCAACGTTTCACACTAACATCTTTCGGAACCATCGGTTTCCAAGCGGCAACGCCTGTGAACTGCGACGGAAATACACCGCCTCCAACCGGAACACCTGCATACGTGATGCGCATGCGCGACGACTCTTGGGGCGCAACTTCAGATGCGCTTGAAATGTGGGCTTTCAACATTAACTGGACAACCCCAGCAAGTACCTCATTGACGCAAGTAGCAACCTTGCCCATTGCAGCTTATAATTCTTCTTTGTGCGGATACACAGCCTTTGCTTGTATTCCTCAGCAAGGTTCTACTACCACTTTGGATCCCCTTCGTGAAGTATTGATGAACCGTATTCACTACCGCAACTTCGGTACTTATGAGAGCATTGTTTGCTGTCACTCTGCAGACGTAGACGGCAACGACAAAGCGGGTATTCGTTGGTATGAAGTGCGCAGAACAGGTGGCAC
>CALCNZ010000289.1 GCA_937897625.1 uncultured Flavobacteriales bacterium | reverse complement strand
ATGCAAGAGCGTTGCTGTCTTTTTCAAACGGAGTAAAATCAAAAAAATCGGTAATATTATTTGTTGAAATAAATTCTGAAACAGCCGTCCATTCGGCCACTTCACGAATGATCAACGCTAAATTCACCCTGCGCGAATCGAATAAACACTGAATCGAAATGCGCAGCGCAAACAAGTGAAATGGTAAGGGGAAAGTTGAAAGGGTAAGTTCTTCTCTTACCAAAACATTTAATGTTTGAAAAGCAGAATTGGCCGACACGTATTCTTCGGCAAGTTGTTTTTGATTTGAAGTCGAAACCAATACACAAGGCGCATGGTGAATGGGGTTTGAGGGCATTGCTTTTCTAGAAACGATGCGCTTCCATTCTTTGAACCCGATGAACAAATCTCTTTTCGCTCGCCTGGGAAGGCGATAGGTTAAGTCGCTCATCAACCGGTGTTGAAGCATGCGCAACCGAATGTCTTTTGAAGCGTTTGTTGGTCGCTTCAACAGCAACTTCGCAAAGCGAAGCGTTCGGGACAGTTTAGACATCCGATTCATGCAACAAGTTTAAGAATGAATCGAGGTTATTGTTCCAACTGAGAATGGGAAAATTGAATTGTTTTGAAAGCTGCTCTGCAGCGGCTTTTGCTCGAAGTCCCGTTTCACAAAGAACAATACACGGTCGATTCATTTTTCCGATTTCATCTTTCAATTCCGATGCCGTCACAGCAATAATTTCAGCAGGAAGCGCATCACTTTCACCAAGAAAGAAAATAGGTGTGCTTCGGTCTTTTAGCAAATCTGAGATGGACGACACGGGTTTTATTTTTTCTTGTTTCGGGTTGAAGTGAAACCGTGTCCAAAGTCCAGAAATCCCATCGAAGTAATCAATGGCCCCAACAAACGCACACGGCGAAAGCGTTAAAAACTGCAGGGCTTGGTGGGCAACATGAATGCCCACCGAAGCTACAACTGTAGGCCATACCCCGTCTAGGGTGCAATCACGCTCTACTTTACTGGCATCTGGAACATGACCAAAGAGCATTTCACTGGTAATACTATTTAAATGAATGAAGGCGCTAGATCCCGCATTCATTTGTGCAGCAGCATAGAAATAGGGAATGCGCAGTTTTTCGAAGTGGTTGGCCAAAGCGAGCTTCGTGGCAAGGCGATCCGTAAAATCGAAAACCAAGTCAAACGCTGTTGTTCGTTTTTCAGCTTTTGGCTCGAACATTTGTTCTTCTGAAATAATAATGGATTGAGGAAAGTGAACCGAACAATAATCCTTTAATACCGCAGCTTTGTTTTTTCCAAGGTCGTTTGGAGTGAAAAGATGTTGTCGGTTTAAATTGGAAGATTCAACCAAGTCTCCATCGAAGAGGGTTGCCTTTCCAATTCCTGAGGAAAGCAAATAGGGAAGAGCGGCATGAGCCAATCCGCCACATCCAATCAATAGAATATGCTTCTCTTTCAAATAATCTTGGTCCCAGGTCATTCTTTCAAACAGAGTAAATTTCGATTGGCAAGATAGTTTACAGAGCGCCCTGCGAAATATTTTACTAACAATTTAGTTTGTTAAAGCGCTGTAATTCAATGTGTAAGCAAAGAAATTTAGCATGAAAAGCAAAAAAAAGTGCGTACATCATGAAAAGTTGTACTTTTGCGTCCGTATTTAACCTTAAAAAAACATCAAGACAATGTCTGAAATTGCACAAAAAGTTACCGAAATCATCGTAGATAAACTCGGTGTAGAAGCATCAGTTGTAACCCCTGAAGCTAGTTTCACCAATGATTTGGGAGCAGATTCTTTGGATACTGTAGAGCTTATCATGGAATTTGAAAAGGAATTCAATATCGCTATTCCTGACGATCAAGCAGAGAAAATTGTGACTGTAGGTCAAGCAATTGATTACATCACTGCGAATAAATAATCACTCGGAAATTATTCAACCTTCCCTATACCTATGGAGTTAAGAAGGGTCGTTGTTACCGGACTAGGAGCACTAACACCCATTGGTAATACTGTCCCAGATTACTGGAACGGTCTTATCAATGGCGTGAGTGGCTCTAACCTTATTACGCGCTTTGATGCGAGCAAGTTTAAAACCAAGTTTGCTTGTGAACTCAAAGGCTTTAATATGGAAGACCATATTGAGCGAAAAGAAATGCGCAAAATGGATCCTTACACGCACTACGCTTTAGTAGTTGTGAAGGAAGCTATTGTAGATTCTGGGCTCGATGTGGAGAAAGTAGACAAGGATCGTGTTGGCGTCATTTGGGGTTCTGGGATTGGCGGATTAAATACCTTCCAAGAAGAGTGTATGAACTTCGCAAAAGGAGACGGAACGCCTCGTTTCAATCCTTTTTTCATTCCTAAAATGATTGCCGATATTGCTTCAGGGCATATTAGTATTCAATACGGATTTAGAGGTCCGAACTACACAACAGTTTCAGCTTGTGCTTCCTCAACAAACGCTTTAATAGATGCCTTTAACTACATTCGATTGGGTAAGGCAGACATTATTGTAAGCGGTGGTTCGGAAGCTGCAATTTGTGAAGCTGGAGTTGGCGGATTCAACGCATGTAAAGCACTTTCTGAGAATAACGAAAATTACAGCACTGCTTCTAGGCCTTTCGACAAAACCCGCGATGGATTTGTGTTAGGTGAAGGAGGAGGGTGTCTGATTTTAGAAGATCTTGAGCACGCTTTGGCGCGTGGCGCAAAAATCTACGCCGAACTTATCGGTGGTGGAATGTCTGCAGACGCGTATCACATTACTGCTCCACATCCAGAAGGAATTGGTGCAACCAACGTAATGAAAAATGCATTGTCTGACGCGGGTATTTCATCCGACGCCATTGACTACATTAACGTTCACGGAACTTCTACACCTTTGGGTGATGTTCAAGAAGCCAAGGCAATTCAAAATATCTTTGGAGAGCACGCTTACAATTTGAACATTTCAAGTACGAAGTCGATGACCGGACACTTGCTTGGTGCGGCTGGCGCTGTTGAAGCCATTGCCACCATTCTAGCAATCAAAAATGGAATTATTCCACCAACAATCAACTTCGTAAATACCGATGAGGCTTTGGATCCGAAATTGAACTTCACGTTCAACAAGGCACAGCATCGTGAGGTGAACGTAGCCATGACCAACACCTTCGGGTTCGGTGGTCACAACACTTCAGCTATTTTTAAGAAATTCGAATGATTTGGAAATTCTTTTCCAAAGCAAACTCCAATAAGGAGTTATTCAACTATATCCACAACACATTTCATGTGAGGCCCAAGAACATTGCGCTTTACGAAACGGCTTTGCGCCATGCAAGTGCCGCAGATGAAATTCAACCAGGAATAAAAAACAGCAACGAACGTCTTGAGTTCTTAGGCGATGCCATTCTTGATAGTATTGTTGCGCACTACTTGTTTTCAAAATATCCAGCACTTACCGAAGGCGAACTCACAAAAATGAAATCGAAGATTGTTCGCCGTGACAATCTCAATTCCATTGGCTACGAATTGAAGCTATATGAATTTCTAAACGTAAGTATTGGTAGACAAGAGATTCATGAGAGCTTAATTGGAAATGCGCTGGAGGCCTTATTTGGCGCTCTTTTTCTTGATAAAGGATATAAGGTTACGCGCGAAATTGCACTGAAATTATTGAAAGCTCACGGTTTAGATGAGCGTGTGCATTTAGACGTAGACTACAAAAGTAAATTGCACGAATGGGGACAGAAAACCCGAAGACACCTGGTTTACATTGTGCGCGAACAACGAAACATGGGCGCGCAAGTGCTCTACACCATAGCCTTGGAATTAGACGGTAAAGAAGTGGGAAGAGGAACCGGCGGTTCGAAAAAAGCAGCGGAACAATCGGCGGCGGAAGCAGCTGCCAAAGTAATATTCACGAATTAAAATTGAAACTTATGTACGGAAAAATGCAGGAACATTTGCAGAACGAATTGAACAGTATTCGCGAAGCAGGTCTATTCAAAAGAGAACGCATCATTACCACCCCTCAAGCTGCCGTTATTAAAACAACGGAAGGTAAAGAGGTGTTGAATTTTTGTGCGAACAATTACCTCGGTTTGTCAAGTCATCCGGCTGTTTTGGAAGCAGCGAAGGCCACCATTGATTCTCACGGTTTCGGAATGTCCAGTGTGCGTTTTATATGTGGAACCCAAGACATTCACAAAACTTTGGAACAGAAACTATCTGATTTCCTTCACACCGAAGACACCATTTTATATGCCGCTGCATTCGACGCAAATGGAGGAATTTTCGAGCCGCTTTTGAATGAGCAAGACGCAATTATTTCAGATGAATTGAATCATGCATCGATTATTGACGGTGTTCGCTTGTGTAAAGCGCAGCGCTACCGTTACAAGAATAACGACATGGCAGATCTAGAAGAGCAACTGAAAGCTGCTTCAGGTGCGCGTTTCAAATTAATCGTTACCGACGGTGTCTTCTCAATGGACGGATATGTAGCGCAACTCGATAAAATTTGCGACCTCGCTGACCAATACGGTGCAATGGTTATGGTAGATGAGTGTCATGCAACCGGTTTCATTGGAAAAACTGGAAGAGGAACCATTGAGTTGAAAAATGTTTTGGGACGTGTAGACATTATCACCGGTACTTTAGGAAAGGCATTAGGCGGAGCAATGGGCGGATTCACCAGCGGAAGAAAAGAAATTATTGATTTACTTCGTCAACGTTCAAGACCTTATTTGTTCTCGAATTCATTGGCGCCTTCTATCGTGGGTGCATCTATAGCTGTTATGGATATGCTAAGCGCTTCTTCAGACTTGCGCGACAAGTTAGAAGCGAACATCAATCGCTTTAAAACAGGAATTAAAGCTGCAGGCTTCGAAATTAAAGATGGTGACAGCGCAATTGTTCCAGTCATGTTGTACGACGCGAAGTTGGCTCAGGATTTTGCAGATGCTTTGTTGCAAGAGGGCATATATGTAATTGGATTTTTCTTTCCGGTTGTTGCGAAAGGACAAGCACGCATTCGCGTTCAGCTGAGCGCTGGACATGAGTTTGAGCACATAGACAAAGCCATAGAAGCTTTTACCAAAGTTGGAAAAGCATTAAATGTGATTCAATAAGAATGTCGAAATATTTAATCGTAGGACAAGGGCTAGCAGGAACACTGCTAGCCTTTTCTCTTCTTGAAAAAGGAGAGGAGGTGTTGATCGCCGACGATTATAAGCACGCGTCTGCTTCTCAAGTAGCAGCGGGTATGTGGAATCCAGTTACCTTCAAAAGGCTTGCTGCTTCATGGCTTGCAAAAGAAATGCTGGAAGAAATGAATCTTACTTTTCGAAAGTTGGAGGAAAAACTTCACACAAGTTTTTTTCATACTCTTCCCGTTGCACGCATTTTCAATTCCATTCAAGATGCGAATTTTTGGGACGAGAAATCGGATCATCCTGAAGTGGGGCGTTTCCTTTCCGCCCGCACGAACATTAGCGTTCAAGCGAATTTCAATTCGCCCTTTGGAAACAGCGAAGTGAATGAATGCGGGTGGCTCAATGTTCCGTTATTTCGGGAAGTTGCTAAAAATTATTTCATTCAACACGAAAATTTTATTGAAGAAGCTGTGAATGAAGACGATGTTCAATTTACAACCAAAGGTGTTTTGTGGAAGGAAAGACCATTCGACAAACTCATACTCTGCAATGGAATTGGCGTAAATAAATGGAAGGGATTGGAAGAGCTCGATCTTATTCCGAACCACGGACAAGTGCTTGATTTGAAAATTGAAAATTTAGAATTGGACGCCATTGTCAATTTCGGACAGTTTCTGCTTCCATTTGGAAGCAATAGATTTCGTTTGGGTGCAACCTACAATTGGAATGAAGTACCCGATGAGCCTACCGAAGAGGCGAAGGAGCAGCTACTTTCCGAATTGAAGCTAAGACTTGAAATGGATGTTTTTGTCGAGAGTCATAAAACAGGTTTTCGTCCCACAACCCGCGACAGACGTCCCATTATTGGTTTCGCCAAAGAGAATGAAATGCTTGGTGTATTCGGAGGCTTAGGTTCGAAGGGAGTTCTTCTTGCGCCGTATTTCGCTAAATTATTTACTT
This sequence comes from uncultured Flavobacteriales bacterium, assembly GCA_937897625.1. Taxonomy (GTDB): domain Bacteria; phylum Bacteroidota; class Bacteroidia; order Flavobacteriales_D; family Sanyastnellaceae; genus CAIZGX01. The sequence goes on along the minus strand of CALCNZ010000289.1, from coordinate 14,207 downwards.
CTGTTTTAACCGAAGGTGCGCTTATTCCAAAGGAAGTGAATACCAAGCGGTTCTAACAATTCAAGGTGAAGAAATTATATCTTATTCTTAAGAAGGTTTAATTTGTTCAAATAGATTTGTTATGCGCCTGAATAGCGTGTAACAGAATGAAGCGAATCTTTTTACTTCTTATTATTTTGGCCGCAGGTCAAGGTCTGTCTGCTCAGCAGATAGACGAAGGAGATTCGCGTGCTATGATTCAAGCCAATTTCATTTATCAATTTGCGGTGAATAGCAATTGGCCAATGGAAATGAAAAAAGGAAAATTCCTTATAGTGGTATATGGGAACGAGGCCGTATACAAACACGTGGTAGAGAAGTATGGAATGAAGCCTGTTGGTGCACAGACCATCGAAGTGCAAGCCTGGTCGGATTACAAGCCAGGAACAAGCAGTCACATTGTTTTTATCGATAAATCGAAAAAGGCCGATTTGGCCAAGATCATGAAAGAGGTGAAAGGGAAGAGCACCTTGGTAGTTACGAATTGGGAAGGAGCGCTGGGCAGCGGCGCTGCTATAAATTTCAAGACCGTAGATAATTCTATTCGCTATGAATTAAGCGAAGCGGCTCTTACTGAAAAGAAAATTACCCCGGGGAATAAAATTTTACAATGGAAAGTTCAATAATATGAAGCATACCTTTTTTCTCCTTTTCATGTTGTTGGGTGCGATTCCAATGGGCTACGCACAGGTGAATCCGCTTGTGGCAAAAGCAGCAGAATTATGTGCCGAGAAAAAGTACGATGAAGCATTGGCGCAAGTTGACGAAGGTTTTAAATCTGCCGATCTGAATTCCGATGCGAATGCCTGGTATGTGAAAGGATTTATTTTGAAAGAACTCTACAAACAAAAAGAGGCCCATCAGCGTCAGAGTAATTACAGATATCGCAGCGTAGTGGCTTTGAAAAAAGCGCAGGAGTTCGATTCGAATTTGGAATTCGCGGCGAATATAGATGCAGCGTTGCAATTCATTGCCTTCACTTATTTCAATGACGCGCTCTTGCGAACCGCAGAAATGGATAACGAATCGGAGAACGAACCACTGGATTTATTCAAGAAGTTCGAAGATCTATACAAGGGTTCAGAATCTGAACTGAAAGACTTGAAGTTGGAATTCAACAGCAAAATGGCCGAAGGTCATTATCGCAATTGGATAAAAAACACCGAGGACAATCATCATTATTCGCTGTGTTTAGAGTACTATTCGAAAGTGCTCTCAATCGATAATCGCAATTGCACCGCGAACTTAAACTTGGCCATTGTGAATTACAATCAGGGTGTATACATGATTCGTAAGATTGGAGCGCAGACCGACATGATGGATTTGATTTCCATTCAAGATGAAAGTGTGAAAAAATTCAAGGCGGCTATTCCTTATGCGCAGCAAGCGTTTGCTTCATGCGCCCCTTCACCAACAAACTACAAGGTGCTTATGTTTGTGAACCGCGCCTTAGGCAGAGAGGAAGAGTATCTGCGCTTAAAGAAAGAGTCTGAGAAGAAATTCAAATCAAACTAATTGAATCCCATGAATTGGTTCTTCAACAAGAAGTATCGCTTGGGACTGGGTTTCGGAGCCATCATATTTGTTGTTGCGGGAACTTTAATCATGACCATGATTACCCTTCAGCGCAGTTTCGATATCAATCGAAAAATTAACGACAAGTACGTTCCTTCCATTGGAAGACTGCAGGAGCTCGAGAGTTATACGCTTCGATCGAAAGACTTAATTAAAGAATGGGCTTTTGTGCAGCGGGTAGAGGAAGACCTTCATCGGAAAGAAATGAAGTCTATAAGCGACAGCTCCCTTATGAAATCATGGATGCGCCTACAAGAAGTGAAGAGTAATTTTAGTGCGGAAGAACAAAAAAGCTTAGACACGTTAGAGCGCAAAGTAGGCGAGATGCTTATTCAATTTAAAGCTGTTCAAGAACTTTTGCCAACCTTCGACAGCTACAGCAATCCGGTTGCACTCATGGACGCTGAATCTTATTTTATTGAAGGAAGTGGAATTCCATTGGTGGTTGAACAAGCGGAAGGCATTTTGAATCGTTTGCGCAAAAGGCAGACCGAGCGTATGAATGCTGAAATTGAAGAAATGAATGTGCAGTTTTCGAGATTGACGGGCGTGTTGGTTATTGTTTCGTTGTTCGTGTTATTCGCAGGAATTGCTATTGCTTACTTCACAACGAAATTGCGCAAGCAAAAAGAAGAGTCAGAGGTGCAAAAAGAGCAGTTGAATTTGTTGTATCGCGATTTAACAGACAGCATTAATTACGCGCAAAGACTTCAAAATACCATCTTACCGAACATGGGTGCTGTGAGACAAATCTTCAATAAGAGTTTTGTTTTTTATGTCCCGAAGGCTGTTGTAAGTGGCGATTTTTATTGGTTTAAAAATGTAGGTGGAAGGAAGTTGTTCGCCGCTGCAGACTGCACGGGACATGGCGTTCCCGGTGCCTTCATGAGTTTGGTCGGTCACAATTTTTTGAATCATGTGACCAAAGTTTTTGTAGACCCTTCACAAATTTTGAACAATGTTAATCGCTTAGGAACCGAGGTGCTTCGAAACAACAACAATGGAGTTCGCGACGGAATGGACATTGCACTTTGTGCCATAGACGAAAAGGAAATGCTGCTGGAATATTGCGGTGCGAATATTCCCTTATATGTTGTGCGGAACAATGAGATTATTGAATTGGCGCCAACCAAACGAAGCATAGGAACCTTTGGTGAAAAAGGAGATTCGTTCGCTACGCAGAAATTTCAATTGGAAAAGAATGACATGGTATACGCTTGCAGCGACGGTTATGCCGATCAATTTGGCGAAGCGACCAACAAAAAATTCATGCGCAAGCGATTCAAAGAAATGCTCAGCGCAATTGCCAGTTTGGAAATAGATGCACAAGAAAAAACCCTTCACGAAACGTTTGACGCTTGGAAGGGTTCAGTGGAACAAACCGATGACCTTCTGGTAATCGGTATTCGAATTTAATAATTACGAAGCTAAGCTTGAACGGTCGGCAACGTAGGTGTCAACCGGATTCACGCACAACACAGGTATCTGCGCATCGTTGGTAATCACTTGCTGTTCGTAGCTCGAGTTGAACACATTCAACAAAGAGCTTTCATAGAAATTCATAATGCAAATTAAATCGGCTTCAACCGCTGCTGAATACTTCAATAAAGACTTCACAAAAGATCCTTCAGACTTCGTTTCTGTTATTTCAACTTCAACAGGAATATCCAATGACGTTAAATAATCAATTGCGTAATTCATGTTACGATCCAATTGATTCTTCAAAAATTCGTCAGTTTCATTTGGAGAAACTAAATACACTTTCGAATTGAAATACTTCGCCACATCGCGAACAGCACTCAATTTCTGTTTCGTTTCTTTGTGCAAATCCAACGGCACAACTATGCGGTTATAACCGTGCTGACGAATAGTTCTTTCTTGCACAACAATGAACGGAATTGAGCTTTCAGTTACAATTTTCAAAGCACGACTTCCAGACATGAACTGCAATCCGCGAGCACCGTGTGTTCCCATAATAATAAGCGCGGCATCCATTTCAGTTGCAGCTTTATCAATGTCTTCGAAAATATTTCCAATGCGCACGTGTGTGTGAATCTCAACAGCATTTTCAACACGAATACGATCTTTCAATGCGTCTATTTTCAAGCGCGCTTCAGAAACTTGCTTTTTATTTTCTACAATGTGAATGAGATGAATATTAGCAAGGATAGTTTTGCCCATTAAAAGAGCATGTTCAATAGCCACATCGCTCACCTTGGTGAAATCGACTGGCACTAAAATTTTCTTAGAAAATCCCATAAAATTATTTTTTGCAAAGGTAAAGGATTTCGGTTCTATCCGTTTAGGCTAAAGTTTAATACTTCCTGAAAGAAGAATTCGGGTGATTCGGCATGCGGCCAATGTCCGGAATTCTTCACTTCTGTAATTTTCACCTGAGCGAAATGCTGCTCCAATTGCGCTTTGTCTTCCTTCAAAATATAATTGGAAAGTTCACCTTTTATGAACAGTGTTGGAAGCTGAAGGGCATTGCCCAAGGGAACTTCAGCAAGAATTTCGTCTATATGAATTTCTAACGCATTTAGATTGAATCGCCAATCTAACTTTCCGGGTTCTTTCCAATAAAGGTTTTTCAATAGAAAGAGTTGTGTGGCTTTGTCGAGTGTTGTTTGAGCGAATATTTCCTCTGCTTCAGCTCTTGATTGAATTTGATCCAGGGGCACCGAGCGCAGGGCTTGGAAGACTGCATCGTGGTGGCGCGGATAACGCTTCACCCCCATATCAACCACAATGAGTTTTTCAATTAAAAATTCAAGTTCTTGTGCAACGTGCATCACCGTTTTTCCGCCCATGCTGTGCCCCAAAAGAGTAATGTCGCGAAGGTTTTCTGCCGCAATTAAATTAATGGCATCATCGCGCATGAGCGCGTAGTTCATTTCATCTGAATGCGAAGATTTTCCGTGGTTGCGTTGGTCTATGGTGTAGACACAGAATCCATGTTCTGCCCACCTTTTAGCGTGTGTGGTCCAATTGTCTCCCGATCCGAAGAGTCCATGAAAAATAAGTAAGGGTTTGCCTTCTCCGTATTTATTGAAAAACAATTTCATTAGCGTAATTCGTTTTTATACATCTGAACGGTGTTTTCCAATCCGAAATAAAGCGCGTCAGAAATGAGCGCGTGTCCGATTGAAACCTCGTCGAGATAAGGTACGTGCTGAGCGAAGTATTTTAGATTTTCGAGATTTAGATCATGTCCAGCATTTATTCCCAAGCCCGCTTCATGAGCGGCTTTGGCGGTTTCAACGAAGGGCGCAACGGCTTGTTCTTTGTTTGCCGAATAGCCTACGGCATAGCTTTCGGTGTACAATTCAATTCGGTCTGTTCCGGTCTCAGCAGCTCTTTTCATGAGGCTTGGATTGGCTTCCATGAATAGGCTTACACGCATGCCATGTGCGTGAAGTTCTTGCACAATCCCAGATAAAAAATCGAAGTGGTTTTCTACATCCCATCCGGCATTTGAGGTAATGGCATCGGGTGCATCGGGAACCAGGGTTACTTGATGGGGCTTCGCTTGAATAACCAATTCGATAAATTCAGGAGTTGGATACCCTTCCACATTGAATTCTGTGTTCACCACTTTTTTCAAGGCGGGAACATCGGCGTAGCGAATGTGGCGCTCATCGGGTCTCGGGTGAACGGTAATTCCGTCTGCTCCGAAGCGTTCAATGTTTTGTGCTGCCAGAATGACATCGGGTGTATTGCCCCCACGCGCATTGCGAATGGTTGCGATTTTATTAATGTTTACGCTAAGTGCGATCATGTATTCAAAATTGGTTGTGCAAAACTCGGCAATAATCGAATTGAAATTCACGTTGTGGAATGAAAAATGAATGTACGTTTGACCATCATTTCATTAATCCATGAATAAAGCATTGAATTTAATATCGAAAAGCCTTCCCGCGTTGAACCGCGGAGCGTCTGCTTTGCACGTATTGAATTTGATGGATGAACTGCGGGTGAATGATTTACCTGTGGTTGAAAACGGATTGTTTGTTGGGCTAGCGAATGAAAGCGACTTTTTAAATGCGGAAGTTTATTCGGGCGAAGTGCAAGCTGAACTTGATTTGTTGGTGGTTTCTGTTCTGCCCGATTCGCATGTTTTAGATGTGTTGAAGGTGATGAGCGAGAATGACCTGAGCGTTATTCCGGTTGTAGACGAAGGGAACAATTACCTCGGAAGTATCACATCTGCCGATTTGTTGGATCATTTGGCAGAGATGCTGGGTGTTATGCGAGACGGCGGTATCATTGTTCTTCAAGTGCCAGAGCGCGATCACAGCATTCAGCAGATTGCCCGAATAATTGAAGAGAACAACGCTAAGATTTTAAGTCTTTCTGTGGTTCCAGCAACTGAGGGCAATTTAGAAATGCACATTAAGATAGACCTTCCCGATTTGAATCCGATTTTACAAAGTCTCGAGCGGTTCAACTACACCGTGTTAAGTAAGTTTCAGGCGGCTCAATTCGACAATGAGTTGAAAGATAGATACGACGAGCTCATGCGTTACCTGAATATGTAGGGTTTGCTGAAAAGCGCTACATTTGTTTTTTAAGAAAATATGTTAGTTTACGTTTTTGGAAAAAAATTCGATGCCGATTTGGCTCCTGCGGTGCAGCAATTTCTAGAGAAAATGGTGCGACGCGGAATTTCCATTTGCGTTTACAAAGGCTTTGAAGGTTTCCTTCAATCGCTTGTTCAAATTCCGGCCCACACAACGTTTGAAGAGGATTCGGAATTTGAAAACGCTGCGGCATTATTCAGTTTTGGCGGAGACGGGACATTCCTCGATGCCGCAAGACTCGTTGGCTCGAAGCGTATTCCTATTCTAGGAATAAACACAGGAAGACTCGGCTTCCTCTCACACGTAAGTGTTTCAGAAGCCGACGAAGCGCTCGAACAATTCGTTAATTCGGAATACACCATTGACCCGCGCTCGTTTATTCAAATAAAATCGGAACAATTCGATTTCGGAGATTTTCCATTCGCATTGAATGAAATTACGATCAATCACGCCACACGAAATCAAATGATTAAGATTAATGCCTCAGTAAACAAAGCTTTTCTAAGCAGCTACTGGGCAGATGGATTAATTGTAGCAACACCTACAGGTTCCACCGCTTATTCACTTTCATGCGGAGGTCCAATTGTTACCCCGAGCTCAAATAATTTCATCTTAACTCCAATTTCTGCGCACAACCTAACCGCCCGACCGTTGGTTATTGGCGACTCCTCTACCGTAAGGCTGAAGGCAGAGTGCAGGTCTGGACAAATTCAGGTAACATTAGACAGTACGCAATATGTGCTAGACGGTGGAGCAGAAATCTCGCTGAGCCGCGCGCCGTTCGAATTACAAATGATACTTTTGGAAGGAAGAAATTTCTTCCGAACCATTCGAAAGAAAATGGGTTGGGGATTAGACATTCGAATGGACTGACAATAAATAATTGAAAAATGCATTCTGTAGCCATGATAAACCGTTTACTTCTTCTCTTCGTTTTTTTAGTTGGAAGCCTAACTGTGGGCGCTCAGGTAAAGAGCAAGGACAAGAGTAAAGAGCTTTCGCTTTCCGCCGGAACCGCCTACTACATTGGTGAAATAAACCCTTCGAAGCATTTCGGAACGAGAGAAAAATTGGCTTTGGGAATTGCTATTCGAAGCAACCTGAATAAACGTTGGGCCATTCGAACAGGATTAAATTACGGACACATTGAAGCGTTCGATTCAGATAGCAAAGACCTCTGGCAACAGAATAGAAATTTAAATTTTCGAAATAAATTTTTCGAAGGAAGTGTTATCGCAGAATTGAACTTTTTCAATTATCAAATCAATTCAAAAAATAATATTTCGCCTTATTTATTCTGGGGAGCAGCCGTTTTTCGAATGAATCCGGAAGGGATGTACAACGGCTATTGGCATGCATTGCAGCCCGCCGGTACTGAAGGTCAGGGATTAGCAGGAAAAGATCCGCTCTACAAAACAACCGGATTTACCATGCCAATGGGAGCCGGTCTGAAATGTAACATCTCCGGTTTAATGGGCTTTTCCGTAGAATGGGGGGTGCGTAAATTGTATACAGATTATTTCGACGATATTTCTGGGACCTACGCTAATCCAACGATGTTGTCTGCTGCACGTGGTCAGTTGGCTACGAATTTGGCAGACCAAAGTCTTGTTCAGCAGAACACAAACAACGCTTCTTTGCAGCGTGGAGACCCAGGCAGAAAAGATCTGTACTTCTTTTGCATGGCCTCGCTGAATATTCGAATCGATAAAAAAGGAAATAGCTGCGCAACCTGGCAGTAATTTCTTGTTATAGCGAGGGCTTTCCGTATCTTCGCACTTCGATGAAAAGTGCCTTCGACCAAATAGAATTAAGCAAGACCCCACGCCATGTTGCAGTGATCATGGATGGCAATGGTCGTTGGGCAAAAAATCAAGGGAAAGATCGAATTTTCGGGCACTTCAATGGCGTAGAATCTGTTCGGGCAACCATCAAAGCTGCGCGAAAAGCCGAAGTCGAGTTTCTTACGCTGTACGCTTTTTCAACGGAGAATTGGAATCGTCCGAAGGAAGAGGTAGATGCGCTCATGGATTTGTTGGTGACCACCATCATCAATGAGTTGGCAGAACTCATGGAAAATGGTGTTCGTTTGTTAGCCATCGGAGACATAGAACATCTTCCGGTGAAATGTCGCGATGAGTTGAAAGCCGCCATGGCAAAAACATCTGATAACAGCGATATTACGCTGGTACTTGCGCTTAACTACAGCGCTCGTTGGGAAATGGTGAATGCCGTAAGATCCATTGTTGCACAACAAATAGCAGCAGAAGACGTTACGGCTGACGTGATTGCCCAAAACCTATCTACCGTGAACATTCCCGATCCGGAATTACTTATTCGCACAAGCGGCGAGCATCGCATTAGCAATTTTTTACTTTGGCAAATCGCCTATACCGAACTTCATTTCACGCCAATCATGTGGCCAGAATTTAGAGAGGAGCATTTTTATGAAGCATTGGTAAGTTACCAAGGACGCGAACGAAGATTCGGAATGACCTCCGAACAAACCGAACAAACGAAATAGATTAAGTTGAGAAAGAAGCTGAAATACACCCTCCCAAATACGCGAACCTTATTGTTTGTTCTAGTGTTCATCGCGTCTATTTTCGCTGCTCCAACAATGAAGGCTCAGGTTGAATTAGGTTCAACCATTGACTACGCTGAACCGCGTAAAATGAAAATAGCAGGTATCACAGTCATGGGCGCGGAATACACCGACGCACAAGCCATTTTACTTTTCTGTGGTTTGAAAGTAGGACAAGAGATCATGATACCAGGCGATGAGATTGCAGATGCGCTCAGAAAACTTTGGAAAAATCAGCTGTTCTCTTCCATCGATATTCGTTTAGCTGAAGCGCGCGGAGACGATGCTTTCTTGGTTATAGTCGTGCAAGAACTTCCAAAGCTGGGCGTCTTTAAGTTTGATGGAATAAAGAAAGGAGATGCAGACAATCTTCGCGAGAAGATGAAGATTCGTTCAGGGAATATTGTGAACGAAAACTTAAAAGCTACTGCAACCAATATTATCAAGGATTTTTATGTTGAAAAGGGATACTTCAACGCACACGTAAACATCATTGAAAAGCCTTATCCAAATTTGCCCAATGCGGTTGAATTGACCTTCGACATTGAAAGAGGAAACCGAATTAAGATTGAAGAAATTGAATGGGTAGGTGCAGATAAAATTTCAGTTTCGAGTTTGAATCGCAAAATGAAAAACACGAAAAAGGCAGCATTCTATCACGTCTTTAAGTCTTCGAAATTTTTGGAAGACGAGTACGAAGAGGACAAGGCAGCTATCGTGGCGCTCTACAACAAAGAGGGTTTCCGAAACATGCGAATAGTTAAAGATTCAATTTATTCTGTAGGTCCCGAACGTTTAAAGATTCGAATTACGTTGGATGAAGGAAATAAATTCTACTTCCGAAATATATCATTCATTGGAAATACCAAGTACAGAAACAACACCTTAGATTCTATTTTGAATATTAAAAAGGGCGACGTCTACAACATGGAAGTGTTACAGACACGTCTGAACATGAATCAAAGTGGAAGAGATGTGGCTTCGTTGTACACCGATGACGGTTACTTGAATTTTTACGCCTATCCCGTGGAATCGTTGGTTCCACCGGACAGCATTGACATTGAAGTTCGCATGGGTGAAGGTCGTCAATACCGCGTGGGAGTGGTTCGTGTTTCAGGAAATACGAAAACGAATGACCACGTTATTTATCGCGAGATTCGCACGAGGCCTGGAGATCTGTTCAATCGCTCTGACTTAATACGTTCACAGCGTGAATTGGCCAACTTGAATTATTTCAGCCAAGAAGCCTTTGATATTCGCACAAATCCGCGCGCAGACGAAGGGTTAGTAGATTTGGAATATGTGGTGGAAGAGAAACCTTCCGATCAAATAGAATTGTCTGGTGGTTGGGGTGGCGGACGTGTAGTTGGATCGCTCGGATTAAGTTTCAACAACTTCAGCATGCGGAATTTCTTCAAAGGCGAAGCGTGGAGTCCGCTTCCAACCGGAGATGGACAGCGCCTTTCTATTCGTGCCATGAGTAACGGTGCCTACTATCAGTCTTACAATCTGAGCTTCACAGAACCTTGGTTGGGTGGAAAAAGACCGAACTCCTTGTCTGTTTCGGCCTACCACAGTGTTCAATCGAACGGACAGAAAAAATACATTGGAGACGTCCTGAATCCATTGCGACAGTCGCTAATTATTACTGGTGCATCTGTTTCATTCGGTCAACGTTGGCAGAAACCCGATGACTGGTTCATTTTCTTTGGTGGAGTATCCTATCAGCATTTCGACTTGAATAATTACGGATCGTTCTTCTCGTTTAACAACGGATATTCAAATAACCTGGCTGCGAATTTTACTGTTGAAAGAAGCTCGCTATCGGAAACCATCTATCCTACTTGGGGTTCAAAAGTTACATTCAGTTCGAAGTGCACCTTGCCATACACATTCTTGGGAGAAAAAGTACTTGGTCGTACATACGATTATGCGCACATGACCGATCAACAAAAGGTCGATTGGGTTGAATATTATAAGTTGAAATTTACTGCCAATTGGTACACTTCACTGAATAAGCACAAGACCAACAAATTGGTGTTGCATACCCATGTTGGATTTGGTTTCTTGGGAACGTACAACAAGAAATTAGGACAATCGCCATTCGAGCGCTTCTATATGGGAGGGGTTTATTTGAGTGGTTATTTGTTGGATGGAAGGGAAATTGTGAATCTTCGTGGTTACGACGATTTATCTTTAACAATGCCTAGCGATCGTGTGGGTGCTCCTGTAATTACGAAGTACGGCGCAGAGTTGAGATATCCGATTTCATTGAATCCGCAAGCGACCATTTTCGCTTTGGCCTTCGCGGAAGCGGGAAGAACTTGGGTCGATTTTTCAGACTACAATCCGTTCAATTTGTATAAATCGGTGGGTGGAGGACTTCGAATATATTTACCAATGTTTGGATTGTTAGGCTTTGACTATGGTTGGAGATTGAACGATGTTCCGAATGCACCGAATATGGCGCCGGGGCAGTTCCACTTCAGTATTGGTATGAACATGGGTGAACTTTAAAAAACGAATGATGAAATCAAATTCAATTGTTAAATTCATTTTTTCTCTAGCATTGATCGCCTCGGCACAATTGGCTTCAGCTCAGAAATTTGCATATGTCGATTCGAAATATATCTTATCTCATATGCCTGAATATCGTGCGGCTCAAGATCAAATTAATGCGATAAGCACTGAATGGCAGGCGCAAGTAGAACAGAAATACACCGCCATAGAGCAGTTGGAAAAAGCTTTTCAGGCCGAACGAATTTTGTTAACTGAAGACATGAAGAAAAAGCGTGAAGCAGATATTGCTGATCGTAGAGAAGATGCACGACAATTTCAAAAATCGAAGTTCGGTGTGGAAGGCGAGTTGTTTAAAAAGAGAGAAGAGTTGATTGCGCCCATTCAAGAACAGATCTTTCAAGCCATTGAAGACATTGCAGCACAATCGCAGTACATGGTTGTTTTCGATAAGGCGAATCATTCGAATTTGCTTTATACAAATCCGAAGCACGACATAAGCGACAAGGTCTTAAAGAAAATGGGATTGAAGCCTGGAGAAGTGTTAGACAAAGGCTCAGATGAAGAAGATTCTGAAGATAAGCCAGGTGCAAAACCGGGAACGGGAACCGGACGTCCAGGAAATGATCGTCCAAGTTCACCGGGGAAAGGCAACTAATGCGTATTTTTGGTACTGTCATTGAATAGAAGAAAAAAAAACAATACAATCATGAAGAAGACAATTTTAGCAGCACTATTTATTTCATTAGGATTTGGTGCATTCGCGCAGAAGTTAGCGCACGTAGATCGCCAAGCTATCCTTTTGCAAATGCCTGCAATGAAGGGCGTTCAAGCCGATATGGAGACAGCGAAGAAATCGTTTGAAGGTGAATATGTGGTTATGCAAAAAGAGCACGACGACAAAGTCGCAGAGTACGAAACAAAGTCAAAGATGGCGGTAAGTGCGGGCGGATGGCCAGAAGCAATTCGTCAGAGTAAAGCACAAGCGATTGCAGATTTAGAGCAGAACATGATGGACTTCCAACAAACAGCAAACGACGAATTGCAACAAGTGCAAGATTCATTGTTGAAGCCTTTGGTAGCCGAATTCGATGCTGCTGTAGCAAAAATTTCGAAAGCAGGTGGCTATTCCTATGTTTTCGATCAAGGAGCTGGAAATCTAGTATACGCTGGCGGAGATGACTTAAGTGAGAAGTTAAAAGCTGAGTTGAAAATTCCAGCTACTGCACCAACTGCACCTACTCAGAAATAATTTTTATAGATTAATTTGAAATCCCGCTAGGCGGGATTTTTTTTGCCATGAACACAGAACCAATTGGCATATTCGATTCAGGAATTGGCGGACTAACCGTTGCAAAGGCTATTCAAAAGGTACTTCCGAATGAATCGTTTATTTATTTCGGAGATACCGCTCACTTGCCTTACGGAGATAAGTCTCCGGACAGCATTCGTTCCTATTCAAAACGCATTGCTGAATTGTTGGTTGAAAATAAATGCAAGGCTATCGTTATTGCATGTAACACCGCTTCTGCGCATGCCTACAAGACGGTTGTAAAAAGTATTCCATCCAACATTCCTGTTATTAATGTTGTTGATCCTGTGGCTGCTTACACAGCTGCTCACTATCAAAAAGGAAAGGTCGGTGTTATAGGAACGAAGGGCACTATTCATTCGCGCATCTATGTAAAGCGAATCGAGAAGTTGAATCCCAATTTAAAAGTTCTTTCCAACGCAACACCGTTGCTAGCTTCCATGATTGAAGAGGGGTATTACAACAACAAAATTTCGCAAAGCATCATCGATAGTTATTTATCGAAATCTTCTTTCAAAGGAATTGAAGCACTCATTTTGGGATGCACGCATTATCCGCTGATTAAAAAAGAAGTTGAAAAATTTTATCAGCAGAAAATTGAAATCATCGACAGCGCCTCTGTTGTTGCACAATATGTAGCAGAAGTCTTGAATAAGAAAGGTATTCTCAACACAGGAAATCGCAAGCCGAAGTACTCGTTTTGGGTTTCAGATTACACCGAATCGTTTGAGAAAAGCACCGAGATTTTTTTCAATCAAAAATTGAAATTGGTTGAAAAGCGAATTTGGAAAGACGAGCGTTATTAATGCTTGAAATGGCGAACACCAGTCATATACATGGCCACGTTATTCGCATTGCAATAATCAATTGAAAGCTGATCCTTAATTGAACCTCCGGGTTGAACTACCGCTACAATACCCGCATTCTTCGCAAGTTCAACGCAATCTGGAAAAGGAAAAAAGGCATCGCTTGCCATAGCACTTCCTTCCAATGAAAATCCAAAGTGTTTCGCCTTTTCAATGGCTTGCTGAAGCGCATCTACACGCGAAGTTTGTCCTGTTCCGCTTGCAAGTAAGGTATTGTCTTTTGCAAAGACAATGGTGTTACTCTTTGTGTGTTTTACCAATTTGTTTGCGAAGATCATGTCGGCAATAGATGCAGCGCTTGCTTCAGTAAGTGTGGCGCATTTAAGATCAGAAGCAGATTCAGTAGCGTTGTCTTTTTCTTGAACTAAATACCCATTCAAAATAGATCTTACCTGTGTTTGAAGTAAAGGTGTTTCTTTAATGATTAGAATAATTCGGTTCGCTTTTGACTTCAATAATTCTGCTGCTTCCGTAGAATAAGAAGGAGCAATAACAACTTCACAGAAAAGTGAATTTATTTTTTCTGCTGTAGGTAAATCTATTTCACCGTTTGCAATTAATACACCGCCGAAAGCAGATGTGCTGTCGCAGGCCAAGGCAGCTTCATAGGCTTCAACCATGGTTGGTCTTGTAGCTACACCGCATGCGTTGTTGTGTTTCAGAATAGCAAAAGTGGGTGCGTCGTTATTAAATTCAGCAATCAACTGCACGGCGGCTTCAACATCTAATAAATT
>CALCNZ010000288.1 GCA_937897625.1 uncultured Flavobacteriales bacterium | reverse complement strand
ATCGTGAGTATGGGATTCCTTTCATTGGATAAATTGAAAGAAACCAAAGCTACAGCGTTGCACCAAAACTTGAATCAATACCGCAAAAAAAACAAGCTCGACGTTCCTGCTGCACAGTTGGAAGAAATTATGATGTGGTTTAGTTAAACAACAAACGCACACTCATATTTCCGGCGTGAACAATTTCGTGTCCATCGCTTTTTCTTCCGTTGTAATTCAACGAAAGTTGCAAATTCTGATTGATTGTTTTTCTCCAGGCACAAGAAAGCGTGAGGTTGTTTCCGGCTTGCAATCCGCCCAATGCGTCGTAAACCACGGGACCTGTTGCATCGCCTTCAAACAAAATTCGAATGTACTTGAATTCACTCTTGAATAGTTGGCCGTTCTTGGCCTCTACTTGTCCGTCTGCACCCAATGAAACACTTTTCGCCGTAAACGCAGTTTCACTTGCATTTCCGCTTCTTAGCGAAATCTCTCCTAGCACGGAAACTCGTTTGTTGTTCGTAGGCTGAAACGCGAATGAAGGTGTCGCTGTAAGAAAAGTGGAAGAGAAGTTTCGCGTAGCTAAAAAATCGGAGGAGGTCTGTTTTTTACCTGTGGTTAATTGAAGTAAAAATTGCGTGCTCGATTCAATCGCCTTCCTCAAATTCAACGTATTCGATTGTTCAACGCGTGTTTCAAATCCGGAAAGTAAAAAAGCTTTGTTCATGACCTTTTGCGTAGTGATATCGGCGCTAAAATTAGGGTCTGATTTTCGGTAAAAAAGTGTTCCACGCAATACATTTCCAGCAGAAACCAAATACGTTTCATCTTCATAAAAAGGAGAAATGTGCTCTAACCCACTGAAGGTCGACTTCCGCTCTGCTCTGCTCATTAACTGCGTGCTCCAGGACTTCAGCGAATTGTAAAGAATTGAATTTTTATTTTTCATTTGTCGCGGATTCACATTCAGCGACGATGTAAAAGAAGTGGTATAAATGCTCTGGTATTCTGTCGTCTGAACAGGAAGTCGCACGTAATTTGCTTCGTAAGCGAAAGCCGCTACTTCGAATTCCGAGAGTTCTTTAATGCCATTGTCGTTGTAATCGTTCCACACGTAAACACCTTGTCCAGCGGGCACTTCCGCATAGATGAAGGCTTGCTTCGCTTCTAATCCACTTGAAGTTTCATAAAATAAATTCATCTGTACCCACTTGTTCTGTGGCGTTCGAAATTCCACACGACCCAGTAGGCTGCTCAGCGGTTTAATGAGTGCCAAGCTATTTAATGAAATGAGTTGTCTGTTGCTTGCTGTAACCGCAAAGTAACTTCCGCCCTTTGTTGTATTGCGAAATTCCACCCCGTAATTGTTCGCCGTTGAAATTGGCGTTACACCATTCACAACGAATGCCTGATCTTTTCTATTTCGAACAAAAAGTTTGAACGCTCGATGGGTTGTATCCGTTGAGCGGAAGTACGCTTCGCCGTCGAAAAATTTATAAGACTGTTGGGCAAGCGCGAACGTATTTTGTTCTTGCTCGTCGCGAATTCCAAAAGTAAAACGCGTGCCTTCCCTGTAAACATGAGCCTTCTGGCGAATGAACGAAGAAGCAATTGCGCCTGTAGATTCTAAGGCAGAGGCGTCTACAAGAATCCTCGTATGTTGAAAGAGGTTTGCATTCACCAAAACTTTTGCTTTGTTCGCTTCGTAAATTTTTCCAATTTCGTAATGCGCGCCGCTCACTGTAATTTGTTTTCCTTCACTCAATTGACGAATAACCTTTCCTTCAGAAATCCATTCGCTTTCGCCATTTCGAAGAATGGAACGCGTGTTCCAATTTCGTTCAAATTCAACCTCACGAAAACGTTCAATGCGTGAAAAGGTAGAAGACAAATTCTCTGTATTCAGCTCCCAGAGCCACGCGCGGCCTTCCTTCCTTCCTGAAATTTTTTCTTTCAGATTGGCTTTTGTAGCGAATCCCTGATTGTTGCGATCGTTCAAAGTTGAAAACGTATTGGCGTCTAAATCTGAGAACGCTCCTTCCACATTCATACTCCAAGCCTTTGTTTCGGTTCCCCAAATTGACGTGTGACCTGCCACTACCATGCGCTGCTTTCGAGGCGCAGTAAGCCGTTGAACAGGTTCATAGTTCCCTTGCTTTATTCCATTTACAGGTGCCACCCACTTGAAAACTTTTCCATAAGAAGAGAATCCGTTCTCTACATAATTACCGTTTCCATTTCCAACAAACGTAAAACTCGCCGTGTAAAAAGCAATGGCCGCATTGGTTGAATAGACCAAGACGTTCGTGAAGCTAAGCGTATCTATTTGGGCGTACATTACACGGTCAGACTGGAATCCGACGCTGTCGATTCCACTCACGGTAGCGCTGGAAAAGGCATCGCCTGCTTGCATAAGCGTAACGCGATCTTCGGCCGTTAGTGTCTGAAGTAAGGGCTGATTCTTTGCGTCGAGCTCTTGAAAAAACTGAACATAGGTTGTTCCTTTTTTGGTTGAATATTCGAAATCGGCGGTGATTAATGGACGCGCATACTGACGGTCGCTGTATTGAAATTCAACAACAATACGTTTGTCTTTTGTGATTCGGTTTCGCGGTGTGAAAATAATTTCAGATGAGTTGTAGTCGATCAAGTAATCTTGATCTTGTCCGCGAACCAATTTCCTTCCATCTATGTAAACGTTTTCGGTTCCACCTAAAATGGTGATGTAGGTTTCACCTTGGGCGCCTTGTAAGCGGTACGGGCCCTGGCTTCCCTCTACACCCTGAATACTTTGCCGGTTGAATTTGCCCTTCGAAATAGAAACAGAAACTTCACTTTTTAATAAGCCTTCTGATTTTATATCGCTTGTATTTTGAACGAAAAGACCAAGACCCCGTTTGGTATATTTCATGAAATAATGCGTGCGCAAAGGCAAGGTGAAATCACCTGCAATAATTTTATTTCGTTTGTCTGTCAATTGAATAAACACTTGATCAAACTCTTGAAATTGTTGTGTGCTTCCGGAAGAAGAGACGGGAATGTTGTTGTCTGAAATGGACGCGAGCAATTGAAAACGATTCGCTATTTTCCCAGTCAGTTGAAGATTCAATGAAGATTGAACACCCAGATCTTGCTGATTTCCAAGAGATACTCCGCGCGTTATGGAGCCACTTTTTTGAATAGCATCGTAAGAGCGTTCGCTCTGCGGCGCTTGCATGGCGCCGAATTGGAAGACATCTCTTTTTCCATCTTGTGGTTTATACGATTGCAAAAATGCGTTGTAGGGAATACTTAATGTTTCGTAATTCACCCAAAGGGTATCGTTCAATAGCGTATCGCGCAAAAGCATTTGCGCATGAACGGTGTAACGATATCCCGATTTCAAAACTTCATTCTTATGAATAATTTGAATGGAACTGGGACGAACAATTGATGTGTCGAGTGAAATGCACGTTACATTCGGAAGAAGTGCAAGGGTCTTTTTTGATTGTGCAAACGACTGAAGCGAAAGCGCTATGCAACAGAGAATGAGCAGCGATCGCATTCGAAGGTTTAATCTTTGATTTTGACTACGCAACGCTCCTGATTGCATTGCTCTATGAGTTGGGCATAAGACAAACCTTTGAGATCTGACTTCAACAAATCGCGCTTTTTCTTGGAGTAATCGCGCAGCACTCTTCCTTCGCAAAATCTTCTTATCTGATCTTCTGTTTCCAAAATAAGCGCGGGAACTTGCATAAGTGTTCCGCTATCGTCTTTGGCTGCCATGGTGAAGTAGCAAGAGTTGGTATGTTTCACAACACTTGTTTTGGGATTAAGCGATTCCACGCGAATACCTACAATCATAGTTGTATTTCCAACATAGTTAACAGATGCTTTAAACGAAACGAGTTCGCCCACTTCAACCGGATTTAAAAATTCTACGCCTTCCACAGCAACGGTAACGCAATAGGCCCCGGAATGTTTTGCAGCAGCAACATAGGCCACTTTATCCATTATGGAAAGAAGGGTTCCTCCGTGCACCTTTCCGCTAAAATTAGCATAGGCCGGCACCATAAGTTCGGTTATTGTAGTTATCGAATTCTCTACTGTTTTCGCGTTCATGTAGCGAAAATACAAGAGTCTCGGAAAAAGTCGGGATTGTTCTTAAAGCGACTTAAATATTTTTAGAACTATACCGTCTGCCAAACCGAATTTAGGCGCAAATATTTTTTCAATATTGGCTGAATTCGCTACTTGTGTGTAAAGATTCAAAGCGGGTACAATCACGTCGGCGCGATCTGGACGAATGGCATATTTCTTTACCCTGTCGTGCGTTGAAAGCTTGGAAAGAGCGCGCAGCAGCGTCTCTAATTCTTTTACCGCAATGGGCTCGCGCTGCTTTTTCTCTAACATTTTAAAGGCTGAACTAATGTTGCCTCCAGTTGCAATAGCCTCGTAATTCAAGCTTCCATTTAAATTTTCTTTCAACCAAATGGAAATTGCTTTCGGAATTTTTTCTTGGTCGTTAATGAGCATACGCACGGTGCCTATTTCAAACGACTGGCTGTGCTTTCTTTCAAAATTTTCAATGATCGTTAACTCGGTGCTTCCGCCACCCACATCTATAAAAAGATAATTCTTAGACTTGGGCAAATCTTGTTGCTCGAAATTTCCGAAAATAATATCCGCCTCCTCAGCACCTGAAAGCACATCAATGGTTAATCCTGTGCTCGCCTTTATTGAATCTACAACTTCTCTACCGTTCTCTGCACTGCGCATGGCGCTGGTTGCACAAATTCTGTAATGATCTACTCCCAGGGATTCAATAATTAACCCTAGTCCGGTTAACACCTGTTTCAATTGTTTCTCCTTGTGTTCAGAAATTCTTCCAAACGTGAAGACATCTTCCCCCAAGCGAATGGGAATTCGTGTATGACTAATTTTATCCAGCTCTACTTTTCCTTCGTCGTAAAATACCTCTGCAACAAACAAACGAATGGCATTAGAGCCAATATCAACTGCGGCTAATCTCACTATATTCTAATTTTCAGTTTATACTTTCGCTGACTTCGATTCCAGGTATTTCTTCCATTCAACCTGGCTGTCTTTTATGAGTTTCGAGTCAAGCGGACAAATATAGTTGTTGATCTCTCCCGAATGAAGCGATCGTGCTTTTGTTGTATCAGATAATTGAATGTCTAACCATTCTTTAATCTCGGCTTTCAGTGAATTATTGTAAACCGGAGTCGTAACCTCTACGCGATAGTCAAGGTTTCGAGTCATTAAATCTGCACTTCCGAATAATATAACTTCGTCTCCTCCATTATTGAAAACAAATAAGCGCGCATGCTCGAGGTAGCGGCCTATAATGCTACGCATGTGAATGTTCTTTTTTTGCTTTTTTGTGGAAGGTTGAAGCAAACAAACACCTCGAATGATACACGAGATATGAACTCCAGCCTCTGCCGCGTCGAGAAGCTTTTTAATTAATGCTTCATCGGTTAAATTATTTACCTTAATTACAATTGAAGCGTGTTTCCCCTTCTTCGCGAAATTCATTTCACGTTGAATGCTTTCCATTAATTTCCTTCGTGTGTTGAAGGGAGAAACAAGCAGGTGTTTGAAAATTGGACGGTGGTAATTCGCCTCGAAAAATTCGAATAACTTTCTCACTTCTCGTCCTATTTCCAAGTGCGCAGTAAGCAGTGTAATGTCTGAATATATATTAGCTGTTTTCTCGTGGAAGTTACCCGTTCCAATGTGGGTAATTCGCTCTGTGCGTCCATTAATTTTTCGACTAATCTGGAAAATTTTACAATGAACTTTGAGTCCAGGAACTCCTGGAATAACTTCCACCCCAGCCTCTTGAAGAATTCGTGTAATTTCAATGTTGTGTTCTTCGTCGAATCTCGCTTGCACTTCAACAATAGCCACTACGCGCTTTCCATTTTTGGCCGCATTTACTAAGGCGTGTAGAATGTGCGAATCGCTTGCAATTCTATACATGGTAATGCGAATGGTTCGAACCAACGGATCTATTGCCGCAGCACGAAGCATGTCTAATACATGTGAAAATTTTTGATACGGATAATGCAAAAGAATATCTTGCTTTGCAACCGTATCTAAAATATTCTGAGACTTCGCCAAAAGCGCATGCGTAAGTGGCGGAGCGGGTTTAAAATTTAAATCAGGTCTGTTGAAGGCCGGGAACTTCAAGAAGTCGCGCTTGTTGTGATACTTTCCACCAGGAATAATATTTTCAGCGTCTTTAATTTTTGTCTTGGTTAACAAAAAAGTCAACAACTCCTGTGGCAATTTCCGATCGAAATTTAATCGAACATATTCCCCTTTGTCGCGCTGCTGAATGCTTTTTGAAATTTTATCGAAAACACTTTTTGAATAGTCTTGCTCTACCTCGTATTCTGCATCTCTCACAACTTTAATGTCGTACGCTTTCGCGGAAGCAACTTTGAAAACGCTGAAGATTTTTCTCAAATGCAAACGAATAATGTCTTCAAGCATAAATACGTTAACCGAACCATCGTTGGTGGGCAGTGTAACGAATCTCGGAATTGCAGTAGGGACTTCAATTAACGCATGAACCTTTTCTTTATTCTTCGCGTTAATGTCTACCAATAAGTACAGCTCGTTGTCGTTCAACGGAGGAATATTTCCACGCGTTTTTAGCATAATTGGAATAATGTGGTGACGCACATTATCCTCGAAATAAGCCTCTAAAAATTCTTTTTGTTCAGACGTTATTTGTAATTCATTCTTGAAATGAATTCCGTTTGTTGCAAGCGCTTCTTTGGTACGTTCAAAGGTCGCGTCGAACTGAAGCTGAAGCTCAATTACCCGATCGTGAATGATTTCCAACTGCTTTTTCTGAGCATTGGCTGCTGAAAAATTACTCTTTCTTAGTGCTTTCAATTCGCGTCGCAACGTTGCGAAACGCACCTTGAAAAACTCATCGAGGTTGCTTGAAAAAATTCCTAAAAACCTCAACCGCTCGAGCAGGGGCACGTGATTGTCTTGCGCTTCCTGCAATACGCGTTCATTAAATTGCAACCACGACAATTCGCGTTCAATACCTATTCTTCTTTTTTCCATTCAGACAGAAAATCTTTTATTCTCTTACACTAAGATTAAGCAAAGATAACTCGGTATTAAAAAGTTAGCCTTTCTTCAATTTTCAATCAAGAAACGCTCTCTCAAAACGACATCGTTTCCTACGCTTTCAAGAAAATAATAACCTTCTGCAAGAACTGAAACGTCTATGTTCGTTGTTTGATTTCCTTGCAGAATATAATTCTGAGAAACAACACGTCCTGTTACATCTGTTATACGAGCAACACTATGAAAAGAAGACTCGACAAATATTTGATTTGAGGCTGGATTTGGATAGATGTGAAAACTTCTCAAGTCCAATTCTACAATATCAATGGCTGTTACCATTTGAGTAATTGAATTTGTACAACCTAGATCTGAGGTCGCTGTAAGGGTTACGTTATAGTAACCAGGTGTAGGAAACGTGTAATTCGGATTTTGTAAATTGGAAGTACTACCTCCAAAGTCCCAGCTGTACAGGTTAATTGATCCCGAAGAAATCGTAGACTCATTGGTAAAACTTACCACGTTGGTAGGTTCATCCCAAGAACTTGAAAAAGCAGCAACGGGTGTTGGATAAATTGGAACCGAGTTTTGAATAGGGTATGTACAACCGTCTACCGTAGTAAGAGTTAATACCACAGAATAATCTCCCTCTGTTGCATATACAGCAGTATCGGATTGCAATGCACTCGTTTGTCCATTTCCAAAATCCCAAGCATACGATTGAATGTTCCTTCCGTTTACGGTGGTAAGGGGATAATTAAAAACAATATCGTTTCCACTGCAATAAGGCTGTGGTTGTAGGATTGTGAATGTTGGAATTGGATGTGGCGGAACAAACAAATAGCTGCTAATGTTTCCGTTAACCAATGCGAATATCGGGGTAAAGTCTGAAGGCAGAATTTCTGTACATGCATTGGTTAAAGAAAAGCGAAGAATTAGCAATTCGCTATAGGTTGGCGCTGAATACCCAATTGACGTTCCTGAGGTTGTGTTGCTAAGGACCTGACTATTCACATTGTAGTTCGTAAACGGATCGAGCCCTGCTTCAAGTGAAGTTGTACTCACGTAAGTCATTTTACTCAAGTTGAAGTTAAATTGAAAATCTAACGCGTTAATCCCGGGGTCATTCGAATAAATTAATACTGGAATATCAATGTAGTAAACACCACCGCTGTTGGAATACGTTGCTGTAGACAAATCGAAAACAACCGTATCGGTTAAATTTAAAAATTCATTCGACTGCTTTGCGCTAGCGTCGTTCGCAGCAAATAGAACAGCAATTGCAATAAATAATTTGAGTAAAATGTTCTTCATTTTGTTTGTTGTTAAAATTAAGAAAAGGCTACTCCGAAGAGTAACCTTTTCTTTGAATTCAAATCTAACTTTTCTAAAAATTATTCGCTGATTACGATACGCTCAGTAGTCATTGAATTGTTGCTGAACATACGAACGAAGTATACACCAGCGCTTAACTCAGGCATATTTACTTCAATCATTTGGTTAGCTTTAACAATAACACCTGGGTGAACCAAGTTACCTGTTACATCAACGATGTCAACTCTTCCGTCTACTTTAGACATTACAGTGAACATACCGTTTGATGGGTTAGGGTAAATATCAACGTTGTTGTTTCCAACTTGCATTGATTTAACAAACTTAACTTCAGTTTGCTTACCGTTTAACAATCCTAATTCAGCTTTGATATCTTTTTCAACGATAGTTCCATCAACAGTTTCGAAAGTGATGTAAACCACTCTAGCGTTTGAAGAGAACTGGTTCAAGTTGAATGCAGAGTAGCGGAAAGTCTTGTCGTTTGTGTTGTAGAAAGCCTCGCTTTCAGAACCCATTTGAGTGTCTTCCATAGATACGTAAGACAATCTGTTTTCGTTTACTTGCAACGCGATATCGAAAGCGTTAACAGGCTCTTCAGAAACAAATGCAACTGGTACAGATACTTTCGTTCCTTCAACGATAACGTTGTTCAAATCAACTAAGATGTAATCTGTGTTGTTTGTTTTCAAAATACCGTCTGCAGTGAAAGCAGCATAACTTCCGTTAACATCACCCAACAAAATACCTTTGTAAGTTTCAGTACCTACAGTTGGACATGTTGCATTTACAGCAGAGTAGTTAGTAACGTTAGCAGGTAAGATGAATGGAACAACTGGAACTTTAGCCTTTGAATAACCTACTCCGTCGTTTGATGGGTAAGTAGCAGAGATAAGGTAAGCAGCAGTAGTAACACGCGCAGCATCAACGAAGATCCAGTCTTTAGAAGGAGAACCGTTTGATACACCAGCGTTATCGTAGTTCCAAGCTTGTTGGAATTCAGGAATTGCCAATGTAGCTCTTTGCTTCAATTGAGAAACGTCACCAGCACTCACAACACCGTCTAAGTTAACATCAAGTGCAAGCATTTGATAAATTGAAGGTGTAGTAGCAGCAGGAGCAACACCAATTGGTTGGTTCAACAAAACTGTTTTACCAATTACAGCATCGGCAGCGTTGATTAACAATTGAACAGAGTTCAAGTTGTTGATGTCGCGTTGAATTGAAAGGCTAGTTCCTGTAGTAAGGTTGTGTGTGAATTGTCCAGCTACGTTTGGCTTAACCGGAGTAGATGGGTTGTTGATTGTAGTACCAGTTGCACCGTAGATGTTGGTTACCAAATAAGTGTTTGGTGAAGCAACGTCGTAAGCAATAGCACTGTTATCTGACCAATATTGCAAGTTCGCAACATAGTTTTGCTGTGTAGTTGAATAAATCTTGCGAGCTGTTACAGGCTTAGATTGAACACCAGTGATGTAACTTTCTTGTAAGAAAGAAACAGAAACTGCAGATGAGTCAACTGGGTTTAAACCAGCATTACGAGAGAATTCAACACAGAAGATGTTTCCAGTTCCGTTGAATTCAGCAGAAGCAGGAGCAGTTCCGTTGAAGTACAATGAAAGGTTCAAAGTACCTGGAGTAGCAATTGCAGAAGCTGTCTCAACATAAGAAGAGTTGGTTAATACGTTATACACTGTGATGTTACCAGTTGGAGTAACCTTCGTAGCGTCGTAGTTCATAACCACGTCATATCCTTTTACGTTGTCTACAGTGTAAGTAGAAGCAGCAGCTACTGGAACGCAGTAAGTAGCAAGATCACACGTTTGAGAAACTGACTTCACTTCATATGGTAAAGCAAGTAAGTCGTTAATCACAAGAGTTAATGTTGAAGAAGTCGTGATAGCACCGTTGCTGTCTGTAGCTTTTGCAACAATAGTCTTAGTACCAGAAGTACTGTTCCATGTAGCAGAATAAGGGCTAGTAGCATCAACACCAATTGATGATCCGTTTACGAAGAACTCAACTTGTGTAACTGATCCGTCTGAATCTGATGCAGAAGCTGTGAAAGTAACTGGAGTCAATGAAGAACCTGCACCTGTAGCAGCTGCAGAAGATGCATAACTAGAGATAACTGCGTTAGAAGCTGGAGAAGTAATAGCAACTGTTGGAGGAACGTTAGCTAGTACGTTCATGGTTACAATGTTTGAAGTACCTGTAAGACCAAGGTTGTCTGTAGCAACAGCTTTAACTTGTTGACCAGAACCTAAAACTGCAGTGTAAGTAACTGAATAAGGTGAAGAGTTGTCTACACCAACAGAAACGTTATTTACAAAGAACTCAACTTGTGAAACTGTACCGTCAACATCAGAAGCAGTAGCTGTGAATGTCAAAGAAGTACCTGCAACAGTTGTTGTAGGAGCAGAAACAGTTACAGTTGGAGCTTGGTTAGGAGCAGAAGTAAAGTTCACAGTTGTAGATGTGGTGCTTACGCAATCGTTGTCAATTGCAACAGCATACAACGAGTGTGATCCTTGAACTGCAGTGTAAGAAGCTGTGTATGGAGAAGTGTTGTCAGTAGACAATAACGTTCCATCTAAGTAGAAAGAAACACCAGTTACTGTTCCGTTAGCATCAGCAGCAGTAGCAGTGAAAGTCATAGCTGTTCCGTTAATGATGTTTGCTGCAGGAGCAGTAAGCGAAATTGTTGGAGCAACGTTTGGAACAAGTGTAAGAGTTGAGTTTGTATATTCACCAACACCAGGGTTAGAAGAAACGTAGTTCTCAGCAACACCCGTAGCGATGTTTTGAATTTGAATATTCAAAGCAAAACTGAACTGTCCGTTTGTTGTGAACTGTCCAATCAATACCATGTTAGAAGAAGTTGCACCTTGCACACCACCTAACGCAGCAATAGAACCGTTAGAGATAACGATTGAACCTGATGTAGAAACACCAGACAAGATATCAGATACTGAAGTTGGAATACCCAAAGAGTTCGGAGCTACATACGATGAAACCGAGCTCGGTAAAAATCCGTCTACTCCAGTTGCACCGTTGATAGGCAAACCAAAACATCCACCAGGGTTGTTTGCAAGAATAGATTGTGCGTTTCCAATTGTTCCGTCAGTGTCTTCAGACTTCAAAACACCTACTTTACCAGTAGCAGCACCACCAGTAGTAAACCAAGTGTCAAGCATGTTGGTGTTCTTTCTGATGTTTGTAGTGTTGATAGTACCAGCTGGGTTTACAGAAGCACCGTAAGCAGCGTCAGTATTGTAGAAACCTGTAGTTGAGTTAACAGTTAAGTTGTGTGAAGCATTACCGAAAATGCTGTTAAACTTATAACCTGCAGCCATGTCAACATAAACACGGTAAGTAACCGAGCTTGTTGTTAAAGCCACCG